>JAZRFX010000223.1:0-4053 GCA_045643845.1 Clostridia bacterium
ACAAAAGATAGCGTAATTCTTACATGGGAACAGGCTCTCTTTGCTGATAAGTATGAATATGTAATAGCAACAGATTCCGCGTTCAATAATATCGTAGAAAGTGGCGAAACAAAGGAAACCTATGTAATTCCCACAACAGCATTTAAAGAAGGTACTACATATTACTGGAAGGTTAAGGCCATCAACTTCTCACGCAATATGGGTAGCGAATGGCTTTGCGACAATGCTGAAAGCTTCACAGTAGGCGATGCCGTAACTTTCGAAGTTCTTGAAACAAAGCTCCTCGTAGCGGATGGAACAGATGCAATCTGGACTCTTGAAGGCGTGAAAAAATTTGATTTGAGCTATACAGTAAAGAATAACGCTGCAGCTTCCCAGGATTATATGGTAATCGGCGCGCTCTTCACAGCAGACGGCAAATTCCAGCAGGCGAGAGTGGGCGCACCATCAGCTCTTGCAAAAGGACAGACTGCAACAGGAAAACTCAAGTTCTCCTGCGCTGAAGCATTGAAGGATGGTTATTATGTCAAGCTCTTTGTAATTGACAAACCCAAAACAATCAAACCCATCAGCTTCATAAATACAATCCTGCAAAAACAATAAAACCTATAAAAGCGGTGATTTCCGTGTGGAAATCACCGCTTTCCTTTTCGTTCAAACATGACTTTCTTCCTAATATAATAAATATACACACCCTAAGGGCTCCCTTGTGTAAAGGGAGCTGGCAAACCGAAGGTTTGACTGAGGGATTGTCGCTCCGCGCTGTCCTTTTCTTAATTTTTTGCAATAAAAAATCCTCGAAAAGTGCACAAATACCATCAAAAAAGTTACATTTCCTTTGTAACATACCTGAAACATAAGTGCTTTTAATAACAAACTTATGATAAAAATTTCCCGACCTTTTTGTGCTGAATGCACAAAAAACACCCACAAACCCCATTATAAAGGGGAAAATGAAGGATAGGGGAGAAAATCCTCCTTTTCCGCTTATAAAAATTCTGTTACGAAAATCTTAAATATGAATATTGTGTAATAAAATATGAATATAGAGAATAGGAATAACAACCTATATTTAGTATAATATTACCATAAATCGAACTGTAAAGGAAATGAGGCAAATGACAACACAAACAACAAAAAAGACCTCCAGCAGTAAAAAGGTTAAGATTAACCGTCATTTGCAGCTTTATTCATTAGCTGCATTGCCGGTATTCTTGCTCATTTTATTCCACTATGTGCCGCTGGTAGGTATCATTCTTTCGTTCAAGAGCTATCGTTACGACCTCGGTATTCTTAACAGTCCCTGGGTTGGCTTCAACAACTTTGTTGCCTTCTTCAAGACAAAGGACTTCTTTATGATTACCCGTAACACATTGCTTCTTAATGCGATGTTTATCTGCTTGATAATCATCTGTTCAGTAGCATTGGCAGTAGTTCTTTATCGAATCAACAGCCGTAAGGCTACAAAGGTTTATCAGACAATCTTGATAACACCTCACTTCGTATCATGGGTTATCGCGGCGTATATCATCTACGCATTCCTTAATCCCTCTTATGGTATCCTGAACAACTTCCTTGAAAGTTTGGGTATGGCGCGAATTGACTGGTACATAACTCCAAAGGCTTGGCCCGCAATTCTTGCTGTATGTTACATATGGAAGCACATCGGTCTTGACTGCGTTATCTACTATGCAGCTCTTATGGGTATGGATTCAGCGCTTATCGAGGCAGCCGCAGTTGACGGTGCAAACCGTTGGCAGCAGACACGCCACGTTATCATCCCCCAGCTTACAGTACTTATCGTTATCCAGACAATACTTAAGATCGGCGGTATCTTCCGTTCTGACTTCGGTATGTTCTATCAGCTTACTCGTGACGTTGGTGAACTTTATTCAACAACTGACGTTATCGATACATACATCTTCCGTACAATGCGTGTTATCGGTAATATGAGTATGGGTACAGCAATAGGTTTCCTTCAGTCTTGCGTAGGCTTCTGCTTGGTTCTCTTCACAAACTGGGCATCTAAGAAGTTCGACGAAGACTACGGATTGTTCTAAGAGGTGCAGCATGAAACACGAATCAAAATCAAACATATTTAATCATATCATACTTATTGTCCTCTGCTTTTGTGTAATTGCTCCGTTCGTTATTCTTGTAAGTGCATCCTTCTCTGATGAGATGGCACTCGCAAAACAGGGCTACGGACTTATACCAAGAGATTTCTCTCTTAAAGCTTATGAGTATGTTTTCAAAAGCCCCGAAGTAATTCTTGATGCTTACAAGGTTACAATTTTCACATCAATTGTTTATACACTTTTGGCGACCTTCCTCATGGCATGTGTTGCATACCCGCTTACAAAGACTGATATGGTAGGTAGAAACCAGCTTAACTTCTTCATCTACTTTACACAGCTCTTCGGCGGCGGTCTTATTCCTACATATATTCTTATCACACAGTATCTTCACTTGAACGATACATTGTGGGTATATCTTCTTCCTCATCTTATTTCTCCCTGGTATGTATTTATGATGAGAACATTCTTCAAAGGTATCCCCGGTGAAATTTCTGAGTCAGCTTACATCGACGGCGCGAATGAATATACAATCTTCTTCAAGATTATCATTCCTCTTTCAAAGCCCGTTATCGCAACAGTTGCTCTTATGATGTTCCTTGCAAAGTGGAACAACTGGATGGATTCAATGCTTTACATGGAAAAGACACATCTTCAGATGCTTCAGTATCAGCTTCAGAAGATTATGCAGAATATCAAGCTTCTCCAGAACGCTGAAATTGATTCAAGCTTCCTTAACGCAGCTGATATTCCCAGTGAAACAGCTCGTATGGCTATGGCAGTTGTAGCTGCAGGCCCCGCGCTCTGTATATTCCCCTTCTTCCAGAAGTATTTCGTAAAGGGCCTTACAGTAGGTTCTGTAAAGGGTTAATACTTTAAAGCGAAAAATTCGCTTTGAATTCGAATAAGGAAAAACTGTAGGGGACAGCCCTCAGGATGACAAAAAAGGTTATCCTTCAAAATGATAAAGGAAGGAAACCCATTCTGCATTTTGCATTATGCATTTTGCATTTGCACTCCGCATTCGCGCAGTGCAACTAACACAGTAATTTAATTTTAATTTAAATTTATATTTTCATAAGGAGATGTTAGTATGAAAAAAGTTCTCGCTTTAATTCTTGCGCTTACTCTCGTAGCAGCTTGCTTCGTGGGTTGCGGTGGCAAGAAAGAAGCAGACGGCGAAATTCCTACACTCGTTTGGTATGTACCTGGTGACAATCAAGACGACCTTCCGATGGTAATGGAAGCCGCTAACAAAATCGTCGAAAAAGAAATCGGCGCAAGAATCGACATGAAGTTCATCTCAATGGGTGACTTCGACGAAAAGATGCGACTTAAGATGGCATCAGGCGACAAGTTCGACCTTTGCTTCACAGGTTACATCAATGTTTATTCAAAAGCTGCAAAAAATGGTGGTCTTGAACCCCTTGATGAGCTTTTGAAACTCACTCCCGACCTTGTAGCTGCTACACCTCAGTTCTTCTGGGATGCAGCAACAATCAACGGAAAAATCTACGCAGTACCCAATCAGCAGATCGTTGCAGCACAGAAGGCTCTCTTCATTCCCAAGGATCTCGTTGAAAAGTACAATGTTGATGTAGATGCTATCACAGAACACAAGCAGCTCGAACCCTTCTTCGATCAGATCGTAAAGAACGAACCTGATATGTGGGCTTGGAGAAACAGAAACGGTTACTTCAAGGTTGGTGCAGATACTGAAGAAATCATTTCAATCGGTATCGGTATCGAAAAGAGCAACAAGGAAGATGTTGAAGTTATCTTCACAGACGAGCTTCAGCCTATGATCGACGGTATCAACCTTCGTTATGAATGGTACAAGAAGGGCTATATGCATCCCGATGTTGTATCACTCGGTATTGACGAATCAAACTACCTTGCAGGTAGATATGCTACTGATATTCAGACATATAAGCCTGGTGTTGAAACAAACATCAAGTCAGTTCTTAAGAAGGATGTT
>JAZRFX010000224.1:0-1505 GCA_045643845.1 Clostridia bacterium
CCGAAATCACAGAATTTGCAGCAAAGTATGACGAAATCTACTGCGAATGGGCTCCCAATGAAAAGGTAGCCTGCGAAGTTAGTTTCGGTGCATCCCTTCAGGGTGCAAGAACTGCTTGCGCTATGAAGCATGTAGGTCTCAACGTTGCGGCAGATCCGCTTTTCACACTTTCTTATACAGGTGTTAACGGCGGTATGGTTATCTGCGTTGCGGACGATCCCGGAATGCACTCATCACAGAACGAGCAGGATTCCCGTCACTATGCAATCGGCGCGAAGGTGCCTATGCTTGAGCCTGCTGATTCTCAGGAATCTTACGAATTTGCTAAAAAGGCGTTCGAGCTTTCCGAAAAATATGACACTCCCGTCCTTCTCAGAATGTGCACAAGAATCGCTCATTCACAGAGCATCGTTGAAACAGGCGAGAGAGTAGAGGTAGGCGTAAAGCCCTACGAAAAGAACGGCGCAAAATATATTATGATGCCGGGTAACGCTAAAAAGCGTCATCCCTTCGTTGAAGAAAGAACACAGCGCCTTACCGCTCTTGCGGAAGATTGTGAATTCAACCGCATAGAATATACTGATTCAAAAATCGGTGTTATCACATCAGGTGCAAGCTATCAGTATGTTAAGGAAGCGCTCGGCGACAGCGTAAGCGTTTACAAGCTCGGTCTTGTAAATCCGCTTCCCGTAGCAACTATCAAGGAATTTGCTTCCAAGATGGATAAAGTATATGTAATCGAGGAACTTGACCCGATTATTGAATCACACTGCAAAAACATCGGCGTTGATGTAGTGGGCAAGGAGCTTTTCAGCCTCATCGGTGAATTCTCACAAAAGACTATTGCCGAGGCTATGGCAAAGGAAGCAAAGAAGGTTTACGACCTTGAAATGGAAATTCCTATGCGTCCTCCGATGATGTGCGCAGGCTGTCCTCACCGTGGTATGTACTATGTTCTTGCAAAGAACAAGGTAAATGTACTCGGCGATATCGGTTGTTACACACTCGGCGCTATGCCTCCTCTTACTGCACTTGATTCAACTCTTTGTATGGGTGCATCAATTTCAGGTCTTCACGGCTTTAATAAGGCTGGTGGAGAAGACAGCGAGAAGAAGAGCGTTTGCGTAATCGGTGACTCAACCTTTATGCACAGCGGTGTAACAGGCCTTATAAATGTTGCATATAATGGTTCAAATTCAACCGTTATCATCCTTGACAACTCAATTACAGGTATGACAGGTCATCAGCAAAACCCCACAACGGGCTACAATATCAAGGGCGATCCTGCAAGTAAGATTGACCTTGAAACACTTTGCAGAAGCGTTGGTATCAACCGCGTAACAGTCGTTGATCCCTATGACCTCAAGGAATGCGAAAGAGTTCTTAAGGAAGAACTTGCAGCGGATGAACCTTCAGTAATTATTTCAAGAAGACCTTGCGTGCTTCTTAAGTATGTTAAGCCCCAGGCACCTGTTGTAGTAAATAAAGACAAGTGTAAGAGCTGT
>JAZRFX010000225.1:0-1174 GCA_045643845.1 Clostridia bacterium
AAAAATCAATAAAACAATGGACGAATATGTGAAAAACGATGTATTCAAAACATACGAAAACTGCCTTATCTATACTGAAAGAGTGCTTTCGGGCGGTCGTGTAAGACGCGGCATCGTAGGCGCAGTAGACCTTGATGCCTACGACTATACAAAGGGCTCGAAAACCGCTATCCGCGCGACCGAGGGCACAGTCCTTGAAAGAATTCCTCCGCGCGTGAAAATCCGCGGGTATGCACCGCTTGAGCTTCCTCATGTAATGCTTCTTATAGACGATGCGGAAAAGAGCCTTATCGAAAATGTGAAAAAGCGCGAAAAGCTTTACGATTTCACCCTTATGGCAGACGGGGGAGAGCTTCGCGGTTATCTCGTTGAAGATGCCGACGAATTTCTTGCAAAAGTAGACGAATTTGCCAAGAATGTTGCAGACGGACTTATCTACGCCGTGGGCGACGGAAATCACTCACTCGCAACTGCAAAAACCTGCTGGGAAAATATCAAGAAGAATCTTACCGATGCGGAAAAGGAAAATCATCCTGCACGCTTCTGCCTTGTTGAAATTGAAAATATACATGACGAAGTGCTTGAGTTTGAGCCTATTCATCGCGTGGTATTCGGCATTGAAAACGAGGAAGAATTCGTTTCCGAATTAAAGAAAAACCTCGGCTGCGAAAGTGCAGGCGAAGGTCAGGAAATCGTTATCGTGAAGGGCGATAAAAAGGAAAAGCTCGTTATGACAAACGCATCAAGTCCCCTTGCGGTAGGTACGCTCCAGAAGTATCTCGATACGCTTTCCTACGAGGTTGACTACATCCACGGCGAAGATGTTGTGGAATCACTTTCCGCTAAAGACGGCGCAGTGGGATTTTTACTTCCCAAGCCTGAAAAGAGCAGCCTTTTTGAAACTGTTATAAAGGATGGCGCACTTCCGAGAAAGACATTTTCAATGGGACATGCCGTTGACAAACGATACTATCTTGAATGTAGGAAGATAAAATAATGTTACCTGAACCTTTGTTTTTAACCGTGCATATGTACGGTATAATGGTTGCCGTTGGCGTGCTTGCGGCGTTTGCCGTTCTTTATTTCTACGGCAAAAAAGAAAATTTCTCGCAAAAATTTTCGGATTTTCTTTTCTATGACGGAATGGCGTCTATCGCCGTAGGTCTTGGCTCTG
>JAZRFX010000226.1:0-4816 GCA_045643845.1 Clostridia bacterium
AGTTAGTTCGCTCCTAACCCCATAAGTGTTTATTTTCAATTGATAAAGTTATTAAAATTTACTTGAAATTGTATTTATAAACTCTTGTGCGTAGTCTTCAGTATACGATTGGCAAATCAAATCAAACACACGCTCCAAAACTTTTCGTTGTTCGTTAGTAAGTTTTGTATTTATATTAATTGCAGTGTACTTGGTTTGTTTGCTTTTTTGTCCTAATATTAATGAGAGTTTATCAATAAAATCGTTTTCGGCTTCTAATTCGCTATCGCCAAAATTCATTAAAGTGAATTCATCCATATCACAAGCAAAATCCATATTGTTATTGCTAAAGCGCAACTATTCTCCCGATACAATGCATACGGAGCAATGCAGAAAACAACCCCTGATATGATGCACCAGATATTGTATATCCATTTCACTGGACTTTGCCGTGAACCAAGAACGGAAAGCGCCATTTCTTTATGAATATAATTCGGATAGAAATGTGCAAGAACTAACGGCAATAGATTATCAATCAAAAGTATTATAGACCATATAAAAATCAATGTTTTCATTTTACTTCTTTCTTCCTACAAATGCTTATTTATTTCTGAACCATTCAACAAAATTCTCACTCGTGTCAAGTCAGGATTAAAAATTAATCTATAATTCCGAAAAGATAGTCCGATTCTTTTGTGAGGGAGGCAAAGTTTCCCTGACGGAGTGCCTCGTAAACTACGATTGCGACGGAGTTTGAGAGGTTTAAGCATCGCGCGCTTGATATCATCGGGATACGGATTGCGCGCTCGGGATGGTCGATTAAAAGTTGTTCGGGGAGCCCTTTTGTTTCTTTTCCGAAAAGGAGGAAATCGCCGTCGCGGAAATCAACCTCGGTATACGAAGCGGGTGCTTTTGATGAGAGGTAGAAAAATCTTCCCCCTTCATTTTTAGAAAAGAAATCTTCAAGACCTTCGTAATACTGGATATTCAGGAAATGCCAGTAATCAAGACCTGCTCGTTTTAATTTTTTGTCGTCTATTTCAAAGCCCATCGGCTTTACTATATGAAGTCTTGTCCCCGTTGCTGCACAGGTACGGACAATATTTCCTGTATTTTGCGGAATTTCGGGTTCAACCAATACTATGTTAAGACTCATTTTTTTACCTCATATACTTTTTATTATTTCATCCTTAAGCCTAAAGAAAACGCCTTCTTTTACCCCTGCGGCGCAAACTGTCACCTGCTGACTTCCCGTCATATCCATAAGCACTTTTACGGGAGTAAGTCCTGCAAGGATTATATCGGCACGGGAAATATCCATTCCTTTGATATCCTTGCGCTTTTCAAGAGGTGTGGCGAATATATCCTGGTAGATTTTCGCTACTGCGTGATAGGGGATTTTTACGCCGTCCACGCCGTCTGCGGAAAGGAACTGTTTTTTATAAAGCATTGCCATAGCGCGCGCACTGCCACCGATTCCATAGAGCGGAAGCCCCTCGCACTCGTCAAGCCAGTCGATACCGCCGATATAAGATGCAACATATTTATAAAGGTGCATCTGCGGAAGTCTTTTCATTTTTTCGGTCATCATAACTGCGCCAAGAGGCAGACTGATGGCTCTTTTAATCTCGCCGTCACGGACGAGGGTTATCTCGGTGCTGCCACCACCTGTGTCGTAAATTACGCCGTCAGTTATGCCGACAGTTTCCTTTACCGCGAGGTAGCTGTAGAAAGCCTCGTCTTCCCCGCTGATGATTTCAAACTGAATCTGCGCTTTCTCTTTTACGCGGGCGAGGAAAAGCTCTTTATTCGCTGCAGTTCTGAGCGCCGCAGTTGCAACAGCGGCGATTGATGCGCACTTGTAATCCTTTGCGATGTTTACAAATTCCACGATTGCGTCAATGACGCGCGACATTGCTTCTTCCTTGAGGAAATTGTCGTTTGTCATCCCTTCGCTGAGCCTTACGGTCGCGCGAAGCTTCTGAAGTAGTTTATAGCTGCCGTCTTTTTCAAGCGCGTTGACGCTCATACGGACAGAGTTCGAGCCAAGGTCAATTACTGCGAAATTATAACTCATACAAATTCCTCCTGATAATATATGTTTAGGCTACTCTCCAAAGGCTTCTCCTTGAGGAGAAGGCTTTTTCTCCTGATTTTAGTTATGTCAAAACATTTTATATTCATCGAGTGAGTCGGAAAGTGCGTACAAAAATTCTCGCGTATCGCGGACGAGCATACACATTTTCATTGCTTTTGTAACTGTTTCGACAAAGTCGGGGGACAAATCCTCAATCTTCATCGCAGTTGCAAGAGGGCACATTCCTTTTCCGCGGACATCCATCACAATTTCAAGCTTTCCGCCGCGTTTTACATAAGGAACAAGCGGGAAAATCCTGCACGAGAGCGGACGAAGGTGTCTGTCGCACCTTCCCTCGCAGGTAATGAGATTTATCTCTTTTCCGCCGTCGTAAGTAAAGTCGGTGTCGTGAATTTCCGCCCAATCGGGAAGCGGCTTATACATAACCTCTTCGCCAGGGAAAAGGTACATTCCCGTAATTTCGTCGGTCACGGCACAGCACGCGCCGTCGCAAAGCTGACCGCAATCGACCTCGAGCGGAGTTATGTCGTCGAGCATTCTATAAAGTTTTGTATAAAATTCTTTTTTATCAAGTCTTTTTTTCATAGGTTTTCTCCGATTATTATTTCACTACGAACTTTTTACTTTGCAGGAAATAAAGAAGTCTGCAAAGCGTTTTTTCAGGAAGTATTCTTCTGAAAAATACTGCGATTTGCATAAGCTTGCCCGGGATTATTATAGTTTTTCCGCGGAGCATTTTTTCAATTGCATAGCGCGAAACTTTTTCCTTGTCGGCGATTATAAGGCCTCTGCCCTTTTCCTCGCCCGTGCCGAAGCTTACGCCTGCAACATTTTCAAATTCCGTCTTTATGGGGCCCGGGCAAAGCACGCTTATTTTGACATTTGATTTTTCGCGGCGAAGTTCCTCGTAAAGCGCGAGTGTAAGGCGGTAAACATACGCCTTTGAAGCGTAGTATGCCGAGAAAAGCGGGCCCGTAAAAAATGCCGCGATTGACGAAACATTCATTATATAGCCGCTGTTTTTCGCCCTGAATTTTTGCGCGGCGAGTTTTGTTAAAATATGTACCGTGCGAACATTGGTTTCCATCATTTTAAGTTCATCGTCAAGCGGAGATGAACAAAAATCGCCGAAAACTCCAAATCCTGCATTGTTGATGAAAACATCCACCTCGTCAATGCGCGATGCGATTTTTTCGATATCCTCGTCGCGCGTTACATCAAGGCAAAGGATTTCAACATCGGTTTTTATTTCCTCTTTAAGTTTTTTCAGTTTTTCTTCACGACGCGCAACGGCAATTATGTCGTATCCCTTTTCAGAAAGGATTTTCGCCATTTCGTAGCCGATGCCTGAACTTGCGCCTGTAATTAGTGCTTTCATAGTAATATCATCCTTCTACGGACGGGGCGCTTTTGCACAAAAAGTGCCCCGTCCCCAAACTGTTTGCAAAAATGTTCCCTATATTATTTTGTTATAATGACCGTCTGTGTGTTCCCGTCCCAGTCAACTTTGCATCCAAACGCCTCTGCAACCGCTCTTGCCGGAATCATTGTTCTGGCGCTTATAATCTGCGCAGGAACATCAAGTGCTTTCTTCTCTCCGTTTATTCCTATAAAACTTTCTCCTATGACAAAGGAAACGATTTTTCCATCCTTCTCACCACTTGCCGTTGAGGTTTCTCCCTCCCAGGAAACAGTCGCTCCGAGTTTTTCAAAAATTGCACGCATCGGTACAAGTGTTCTTCCGTTTATTATAACAGGGGGCTGATCACAGATAAGTTTTTCTCCGTCAACAAGGATTTTTATTCCGTCTTCTGAAAGTTCAGGTTCTGCCGTGGTTTCCTCTTTTTCTTCCGGCTCTTCTGCAATTTCCAAAAGCTTTTCTACGGAAAGTGTTACTTCTCCACTATCGGGCACGATATTAAGATACACATATTTCTTTCCGTTTTCATCTACTGTTTTGGCTTCCTGTGAAGTTTTGTTTTGTTTAACCTTTACTTTTTCTTCCCAGTTTTTAGGAACATTTATCTTTACAGTCAGGGGGTAATCAAAAAGTTTGTTGTTTTTCATACCATCTGTAAGATTTATTACCATTGATTTTTCCTCTGCCTTGACTGTTTCAATCTTCGCAGAATCTCTTTCATAGATGTAGCGTACGACCTCGTTGAAGGTGCCTGACCATACTTCTCCTGAATCAACCTTTGACTTTATGTATTTAAAGTGTTCTTCAATAGTTTCGTAATTTGATGAATATTCTTTGGGATCGCTACCTTCGGAACCTAACGGATGAAGAAGTTCTACATACCAACCACCTCTTGCGATTGCGCTGTCAACATATCCGTTAACCTTTTCCACAGTAGTTCCGTACTGAACTGCATATGCAGGTATCTTGTAAAAATCTGTAGGAGTTTTTGAAGGAACTATTCCGCCACTTGCCAAACGGTTTGCATAGTGACCTTTTTTAAGTTCCTCGACAACATTGTCCGGAGTTTGTCCCCATGGTGTTGCGAAACAGAAGACATCATTACCCGGGAAAAATTCCTTTATTCTCTGCTGAGAGTCTGTAATATCTGCTGCAAGTTCTTCATTGGTGTATGTGCTGGTATTGTACTTAAGTTTATGCGCATATGAATGATTTCCGACATCCATATATCCCTGCTTGAAAATATTTCTCCAGCCATTCATTATTGTGCTGTCTGCACTCTCAAGTCTGCCGGGAATTATAAACTGTGTGCTACGAAT
>JAZRFX010000227.1:0-4810 GCA_045643845.1 Clostridia bacterium
CACCTATGTTGTGGTCGGTCTGATTATCGCTATCATAGGCGGCACGCTGATTGAGAAATTACATCTTGAAAATCAAGTTGAGGAATATATCAGAAACGGTAAGGCTCTCGATGTTCCGCAAGATGAACTGTATTTCAAAGACCGTATTAAATATGCTTGGGAACAGGTGTTGGGAACTGCAAAGAAAGTGTTTCCGTATGTCCTTGTGGGTGTCGGCATAGGTGCGATAATTCATAATTGGATACCAGAAGATATTGTTGTCAAAGCTCTTGGTAGTGAAAATCCTTTAGGAGTTGTTATAGCGACTATTGCCGGAGTGCCCATGTATGCAGATATTTTCGGAACAATTCCGATTGCTGAAGCTCTGCTTGCAAAAGGAGCACAGCTTGGTGTTGTACTCTCCTTTATGATGGGTGTAACCACTCTTTCACTCCCGTCAATAATTATGCTCCGTAAAGCGGTTAAACCGAAGCTGCTCGGAATATTCATTACGATTTGTACGGTTGGAATTATCCTTGTTGGATATTTCTTTAATACGATACAAAATATTATTATTTAGGAGGTTTATTATGTTCGGATTTGGTAAAAAGAAAAAATGTGATTGTGGTTGTTCGGTAGTAATCAATTCTGTAAAGGTGTTGGGTGCAGGGTGTCAAACTTGTCACAAACAATATGAAAACGCAAAAAAGGCAGTGCAGAATAAAGGTCTTGACATCGAAGTGGAATACATCACAGATATGGAAAAAGTAATGCAATACGGAGCTATGAGTATGCCTGTTTTAGTGGTGAATGAAAATGTTGTTTCGCAAGGCAAACTCTTAAAACCATCAGAGGTGGAAAAATATCTATGAAAAAGAAAATAGCCTTTATATGTGTTCATAATTCTTGCCGCAGTCAAATTGCAGAAGCTCTCGGTAAGCATTTTATGAGTGATAAATATGATTTCTATTCAGCAGGAACAGAAACCAAACCACAAATAAATCAAGATGCTGTCAGGCTGATGAAAGAGCTATACGGAATTGATATGGAAAAGGAACAATATTCAAAGACCATAAATGAAATTCCAATGCCTGATATTGCTATATCTATGGGGTGCGATGTGGGCTGTCCTTTTATCGGTAAAGCTTTTGATGATAATTGGGGGGTGCCTGATCCTACTGGGCAGAGTTATGAAATGTTTGCAAAAACCATACTATTAATCGAACAAAAGGTGAAAGAATTATAGGAATATTGGAGGCGTTTTTCTGTTATTTTTTTAAAGCCGACAGTTCATTTTGGACTGCCGGCTTTTATATATTCTCATATAGTTGAATCATTCAAATATCTGCTCCAACTTTTCTGCCGCGGTTTTATCCGAGCTTTTTAGGAAGTGGCTGTATATATCCGTCGTGGTACTTGTCCTTGCATTACAGTTTGGGGACGGGGCATTTTCTGTACAATATGTGTGCAAGTAAAATATCGGTTTTTTGATGCACATACTTTTCCGTTATAAAAAAACCAATAACCATATTGAAGAAACCATTTATCTATGTTATAATAAAATAGACTAATAATGAAGGTGTGTGGAAATATGCTTATTCAGGTTTGTGTCGGAAGCTCGTGTCATATCAAGGGATCTCACGAAATTGTAAACTTACTTACAAGAGCGGTTGAGGAAAATAATCTTCAGGATGAAATTACTCTTGCAGGTAGTTTTTGCCTTGGCGAGTGTAATTCCGTCGGTGTTACTGTCCGTGTTGACGATGTAACGCACACCGGTATAAAAGCGGAGAACTTCAAAGAATTTTTCGATAAAAATGTACTTGCAGTACTGACCGAAAGGAAGTAATCATATGCCAAACTGTTTAACGCTCAAAAAATCAAATTGCAAAAACTGTTATAAGTGCATACGCCATTGTCCCGTAAAATCAATCCGTTTTTCGGGAAATCAGGCGCACATTATCGGCAACGAATGTATCCTTTGCGGTCAGTGTTTTGTTGTATGTCCGCAGAACGCGAAACAAATTGTTGACGAAACCGAGAAGGTAAAGGTGCTCCTTCAGGGGGATGCACCCGTTGTGGTGAGCCTTGCGCCCTCATTTATCGCAAATTACGACGGTGTAGGTATAAAAGCTATGCGCGAAGCTCTTTTAAAGCTTGGCTTCCACGGTGCGGAAGAAACCGCAATCGGCGCGACCATCGTTAAAAAAGAGTATGAAAGAATGCTTCGCGAGGATGCGCGTGATGTCATAATCACATCCTGCTGTCATTCAGTAAACCTTCTTATACAAAAGTATTTCCCGAAGGAGCTTGAATACCTTGCTGATGTCATTTCTCCCATGCAGGCGCACTGCAAGGATATCAAAAAGCGAATCCCGGGCGCGAAAACTGTATTCATAGGTCCCTGCGTTGCCAAGAAGGACGAGGCGGAGCACTATGAAGGCATTGTTGACGCAGTTTTAACCTTTGAAGAGCTTACAAACTGGCTTAAAGAGGAAAATATCGAGCTTAAAAAAGATATGGACTCAAACGAAGAAAGCCGTGCGAGATTTTTCCCGACAGCGGGCGGAATTCTCAAAACTATGGAGCCTGATATATCAGGTTACACATATCTTGCAATAGACGGAATCGACAACTGCATCGCCGCATTGAAAGATATCGAAAATGGAAAAATACATAAATGCTTTATTGAAATGTCCTCCTGTGCAGGAAGCTGTATCGGCGGTCCCGTTATGGAAAAGTACCACCGCAGCGAGCCCGTTCAGGATTATATAACCATTGCAAACTATGCAGGCAAAAAGGATTTTGAAGTATCACAGCCCGATAATATCGAGCTTAAAAAGCAGTTTGAATATATCGAACACAGACTCCAGATGCCGTCCGAAACTGAAATTTTCACCGTCCTTCGTCAGATGGGTAAGTTCAAGCCCGAGGATTATCTCAACTGCGGTTCCTGCGGATACAACACCTGCAGGGAGAAGGCTATCGCAATATGTCAGGGAAAAGCGGAAATTTCAATGTGCCTTCCTTTCCTTAAGGATAAAGCGGAAAGCTTTTCCGACGCAATTGTTGAAAATACTCCCAACGGCATTATCGTGCTTAACGAGGAGCTTGAAGTACAGCAGGTAAACGCCTCGGCAAGAAGAATAATGAATATCCGTTCAAGCGCGGATGTGCTTGGCGATCTCGTGGTGCGCATTATGGATCCCTCCGACTTTATGGAGGTAAAGAGCAGCGGCAAAAATATCAGGAACAAGCGCGTCTATCTTGCGGAATACAAGCGCTATGTTGAAGAATCCGTTATCTATGACAAGGATTCGCACCTTCTTATAGGAATTATGCGCGATATTACCGATGAACAAACCGAGCGCGAAAAGAAAGAAAATATCAGCAGACAGACCGTAGAGGTTGCGGACAAGGTTGTTGACAAGCAAATGCGAATCGTTCAGGAAATCGCATCGCTTCTCGGCGAAACCGCGGCGGAAACAAAAATCGCACTTGCAAAGCTGAAGGAGTCGATTTCTAATGAATGATTTGTGTGCAGATATCGGTTGGAAAAGCATAAACCACCACGGAGAACAGCTTTGCGGTGACCATGTGGAAGTGATTGAACAGGGCGAAAACTCAACTGTTATCGTTCTTGCTGACGGACTTGGCAGCGGGGTAAAGGCGAGCATCCTTTCAACGCTTACATCTAAAATTATTTCTACAATGCTCGCGGCACAGCTTCCGATTGAGGAATGTGTTTCTACCATCGCGGCGACACTTCCCGTATGCTCAGTGCGTGGTGTAGCATATTCAACCTTTACAATTATACATATAATAAATAATGAAACTGCGGAAATTATCGAGTATGATAATCCGCAGACAATACTCCTGCGTGACAATCAGAATTATAAATATCCCAGAGCTGAAATGAACATCGACGGAAAGAAAATTTACAAAAGTGTCATCCGCCTTGAAGAAGGGGATATATTTATCTCGATGAGTGACGGCTGTCCGCACGCGGGATTGGGAACGACATATAATTTCGGCTGGAAGTATGAGGATATCGTGTCCTTTATGGAAGCAATGTCGTGTTCGGGACTGACCGCAAAAAATCTTTCGACGCTTCTTATTGATGAGTGTGAAAAGCTCTACGGACAAAAACCCGGCGACGATGCGACCGCGTGCGTTGTCAAGATAAGAAGACGCGAGCCGATGAATATCCTTTTCGGACCTCCGTCAAATCGTGACGACTGCGACAGGATGATGTCGCTCTTCTTCTCAAAAGAAGGAAAGCATATCATATGCGGCGGAACAACCTCGTCCATCGCGGCGAAATATTTAAGAAAACCGCTTCAGGCTACGCTCGAATTTGAAGATCCCGATATTCCGCCTATTGCGAAAATTGAGGGCGTTGACCTTGTTACCGAGGGCGTAATCACAGTTAACCGCGTTTTGGAATATGCAAAGGACTATCTCGGCGAAAACGAGAATTATGAGCATTGGAACTATAAAAGGGATGGGGCTTCTCTTATATCAAGGCTTCTTTTTGAGGAGGCAACGGACATAAATTTCTATGTCGGCAGAGCGATAAACCCGGCGCATCAAAATCCCGAGCTTCCTATCAATTTCAATATCAAAATGAATCTTGTGGAGGAGCTTTCAGCCTGCCTTCGCCAGATGGGTAAGAAAATAAAAGTAAGTTATTTCTAAAAAAAACACCGCAGTAAGCGGGTTGGTCATAGAGATGAATTGGTTTTAGACTGATCTTTTCCGTTAATACTACGCAAAAAAATGGCGAAATACGCAAGTATTCCGCCATTTTTGTTTCTTGTCTTAAACGAAA
>JAZRFX010000228.1:0-13560 GCA_045643845.1 Clostridia bacterium
TCCCCTTAATAGCCTTCCCCTTGAGGGGAAGGTGTCAGCGAAGCTGACGGATGAGGTGGCAATGTCCGAAGGACAAAAGGGGCACGCCTCGGGTAGAGGGGGGCAATTTTTGTTGCATTTATTGAAAACGAAAAGAAAACAAAAAGGAAGTTTCGTTCGAAACTTCCTTTTTTTACAATACAATTACTTTATCCATTTTCACATCAAGCTCATCGTGTGGCAATTCTTCTACATAAAGCTCGCTTTTGCACACGCCGAGCTTATAGGGTGTTATATCGCTTAAAAATTTGTCGTAATAGCCTTTGCCGTAGCCAAGGCGGTAGCCATTCTTATCAAAAGCGATGGCGGGGACAATTGCAAAATCGATTTTCTCTTTAGAAAATTCTATCGGATTTACAGGCTCCGCTATCCCGAACAGCCCTTCCTTCAAATCGTCAAGCGATTTTATCTCGACGGCTATCATATTGCCCTCTTTGTCGGTGCAGTATGGCACGACAACTCTTTTTTCTTTTAGCATTTTTTCTATCAGGAAATGAGTTTTAACCTCGCTCCCTGCTGAAACATAGCAAAAAATAGTTTTCGCATTTTTAAATTCCGCGAATTCTTCAAGCTGTGACAACGAAAGCTCTTTTTCAGGCGAGGCATTCCGCAGGGCGAGAAGCTCTTTGCGGAGAGCCTTTTTCTTATTAAGCATTTACAGCGCCCTCTGCACTTTTGAGAATTTTGGAAATTGCTTCTTCGTAGGAATCGGCTTTAAAAACTGCGCTTCCTGCAACGAGGATATTTACGCCTGCCTCCGCCGCATATGCCGCAGTTTCTTCATTTATTCCGCCGTCCATCTGGATATCAATATTTTTTCCGTCCTTATGCGCGCGGATGTTTCTTACCTTATCCAGAACCTCGGGCATAAACTTTTGACCGCCAAAGCCAGGCTCAACGCTCATAATAAGCACCATATCAAGCTTGTGAAGATATGGAAGAATGCATTCCTCGCTCGTCTTGGGCTTGATTGCAACCGCCGCCTTAATGCCAAAGGAATGAATTTTATCAATAAGAGCATCAATATCCTCTACTGCCTCGGCGTGGAAGCAAATAAGCTCTGCGCCCGCCTTTATGAAATCCTCCATATATTTTTCGGGGTCCGAAATCATAAGGTGGCAGTCAAAAAAGAGATTTGAAGCCTTGCGGATAGACTTGACAACATCAGGTCCCATAGTAAGATTGGGAACGAAGTGGCCGTCCATAATATCTATATGGAGCCAATGCGCGCCTGCTTTTTCTACTTTTATAACATCTTCTCGGAGTGCACCGAAGTCCGCCGAGAGAATAGATGGAGCTATTTTAATCATCTTTGGTCAGTCCTTTCTTTCCCAGTCCTTTATTTCACGAAGTCTTGCAAAAAGTGTGTTATAGCTTTCATAACGGCTCTCTGAAATTGCACCGTCCTCGACCGCTTCTTTTACGGCGCAGCCCTTTTCCCCAACATGCCTGCAGGTGCGGAATTTGCATTCTCCCTGCAAGGAAGCGATTTCGGGGAAGTATTGCCATAAATCGTCGGCGCGGATTTCATCCGCCTCAAGACGCGAAAACCCGGGTGTGTCAAAAACAAGAGCGTCCGCCGCGGAAATAAGCTCAACATGTCGTGTAGTATGCTTTCCGCGCTCAATTTTACTTACATCGCCCGTTTCAAGGTCAACTCCCGTAATTCTTTTCAAAAGACTTGATTTTCCAACGCCTGAAAGCCCTGCAAAAGCAACGGTTTTTCCTTTTATAATTTTTTGAATTTCGTCTACGCCTTCGCCCGTCTTGGCACTTGCCATAATACACGGGTAGGAGGCTTTTTCATATACTGAAATAAAGTTTTGAGCATCTTCATAATCGACAAGGTCGGTTTTATTAAGGCATATCACGCACTCAATACCGCGACTTTCGGCGATTACCAGAAGCTTGTCGAGAAGAAGCATATCAGGAAGAGGCGACTTTGCCGCCGAAACGAGAACAAGGGTATCTACATTTGAAACCCCTGGACGGATAAGGAAATTCTTCCTTTCGTGGATATTGGAAATTTGTCCCGTCCCGTCGTCGTTAAGCTTCACACTTACGCGATCGCCGACAATCGGAGATGTATCTTCCTTGCGGAATTTACCGCGGGCGTGACATTCAATAATATCATCGCCTGCTTTAACATAGTAAAACCCGCCTATTCCTTTAACAATTGTACCGCTAACAAGATTTTTCTCTGTCAATTACTCTACCTCTTTCGTGGTGCGATAAACATCATCGTAATAAATGTCGAAGCTGTGCGACAAATTGGCGGAAGCAGCCACCTCAAATGTAACTGTAGCAGTTCCCGTTGTTGTGGGGACAGCTCCTTCATATACGCGAACACCATCAAGCATAATTTTTACTTTAGTTGCATCGGATGTTTTTGAAAGGCCTGTGAGCTTCAAACTTACCTTTTTCGGAGTTTTCTTATCGCTGTGAGTTTCGTTTCCGACAGCATCTTTGCTTGCCGATACGGTGATTTCAATTACCGTGCCTACGGGAACTGTAGAAAGAGCCTTTTCGCTTTGCTTGAAAACCTTGCCGATTGCGTAATCTTCATTATATTCTTCTATAACTGCTACTTTAAGATTGGTACGCTCTATTATAGCGATTGCTTCTTCGTCGGTTTTGCCGACAACATCGGGAACGACGGTGTTTTCAGAACCTTTTGAAACATAAAGGGTTACCTCCTCGCCGCTCGCTCTCTTTGTGCCTTCGGTGGGGAATTGTTTGAAAATTTCGCCCTCGTCATATTCAGCGTTATCTTCCTGCTCGAGAATTACCTTGATTCCCTTTTTCTCAAGGATTTTCATAACATCAAGATAATTTCTTCCCGTGTAATCGCCAAGCTCAAGAGCAACGGGGCCAAGACTCATTGTAACCTTGATTTCCTTTGAACGCTTTGTCTGGAAACCGCCCTCGGGAGTCTGGCTTAAGATAGTATCTCTTTCTTCTTCGGAATATTCCTTGTGAGTAACTTTAACTGTGAATTTTACATTGCCGTCGGATGCGTCCTCCGCTTTTTGTATAGCTTCTTCGAGCGTCATTCCGACAACATCGGGAACGACAAATTCACTTCCCGTGCCGAAAATAAGCATCCAGAGAGGAATTGTCGCAAGTGCAACCACAATAATGAAAAATGCGGCAAGCCCGATGAAAAGCCCTTTTCTTGACTTTTTCTTTTTCTTTTTTACGCTGCGTTGGGGAGCAGAGGACTTCTTCTCCACATTAGTACGCTTGGGCTGACTCTTTGCAGGCTCTTCAACGAATGCGTTAAGCTCCCTGATGCTGACGGAAGGATTCTGATAAACCTTAACAAGATCTTCGAGAATCTGAGTGGCGTTTTCGTAGCGGAGTCTTTGCTCCTTACTCATAGCGCGCATAATTATTGCCTCGATTCCCTCAGGAATATCAGGAGCAACCTCGCTCGGAAGCGGAGCTTCCTCGTGAATGTGCTGCATTACTATACTGATGCTTTCTTCGGCATCAAACGGGAGCTTGCCCGTGAACATTTCATACATCACAACGCCGAGAGAGTATATGTCGCTCTTATGGTCGGTGTAGCCGCCGCGAGCCTGTTCGGGAGAAAGGTAATGCGCACTGCCTACTGCGTGAGTCACCGAGTCAACGGTTGTATTGTTGTTTGCCGCTCTTGCAATACCAAAATCGGCAACCTTTATTTTCCCGTTTGAAGTAAGAACAATATTGTGAGGCTTGATATCCCTGTGTACAACATGCTTTGAATGTGCGTGCTCAAGCGCGCGGCATATCTGCATAGAGAAATTGATAGCCTCCTTGAAGGAGAGCCTTTCGCCCTTTGAGTTCATATAGCTTTTAAGGGTTTCGCCCTCTAAAAGCTCCATTACAATATAGTGAATTCCGTCTTCTTCGCCGACATCGTAAATTTGCACTATGTTCTGGTGTGAAAGGCTGGCAGCTGCCTGCGATTCCACCTTGAAGCGACGGATAAATTCTTCGTTTTCCTTATATTCTTCGCGCAAAATTTTAATTGCGACATATCTGCTGAGTAAATCATCTAATGCTTTATATACAATTGCCATACCGCCCATACCGATTTTTTCAAGCAATTGATATCTTCCGCCTAAAATTTTGGATTCCATAACTATACCTCCTGTCTGACAAATTCTTACGCTGTGGCAATAACAACTGTGATGTTGTCTTTACCGCCTGCGTCATTGGCAAGCCCTACGAGTTTTTTTGCAATTTCAGACGGCTTTTCGCCCGAGATTGCCGCGCGGGCTATGGTTTCTTCGTCAAGCATATTCGTAAGACCGTCGCTGCACAAAAGAATTACATCGCAGGGCGATATTTTCTCCTGAAAAACGTCGGGCTCTATGTCGCCTGAAATACCAAGTGCCTGAAGAATCACATTCTTCTGAGGATGATTTTCAGCCTCCTCAGGTGTAATAGTTCCGTTTTCAATCATAAATTCCACTAAAGAATGGTCGCGGGTAAGCTTTTTTATCGTGCCGTCCTTTGAAATTTTATAGACACGACTGTCGCCGATATGTGCTGCATAAAGCTTGTTTTTTGTGGCAATACACACATCGCAGGTAGTACCCATTCCCGAAAGGGCGTGGTCATTCTCCGATACCTCGCGGATTTTGTTGTTTGCTTTTTCGAGCGCTTCTGAAAGGAGAAGCATTATCTGTCCCGGGAGCATTTTGTCAGTTAATTTGCTTTCGATAACGGATGAAATCTCCTCGATTGCAAGACTGCTCGCAACCTCGCCGCCACTATGACCGCCCATGCCGTCAGCAAGTGCTAAAAGAGTGTATGAACCAACCTCTTTAGCAATGGCAAAGTCCTGATTGTTTTTGCGGAGCTTACCCGTATCACTTATTGAAAAAAACTGCATAATTCCCACCTCCTGTAAAAGGTTTACAGCTCGTTATTCCTGAGCTGTCCGCAGGATGCATTTATATCTGCACCGAGTTCTCTGCGGATTGTAGCATTTATTCCCAGCTTTTCAAGTTCCTTCTGAAAAGCAATGGTTTCTTTTTCATCGGTACGCACATTATCCCTTTCCGTAACGGGATTTACGGGGATAAGATTCACATGGGCATTTTTGCCTGAAATAAGCTTTGCAAGCTCGCGCGCCTCCTCGGAAGATGCGTTTTTGCCCTTTACGAGCGCGTACTCAAAGGTTATGCGTCTGTGCGTCTTATCAAAATAGTAGTCGCACGCACCGAGAAGCTTCGAGAGTGAATATGCCTTTGCAACGGGCATAAGCTTCTTTCGTACTTCGTCGTTTGGCGCGTGGAGAGATATTGCTAAATTTATCGGCATATTCTCATCGGCAAGGGAGTAAATTTTGTCGGCAAGACCGCAGGTCGAAAGCGTAATATGACGATAGCCGATGTTGAGAGCATCCTCATCATTGACATTTTTCAAAAATGAAATTATATTGTCGTAGTTATCAAGCGGTTCGCCGATTCCCATAATCACGACATTGCTTATTTTATCGCTGAGGTCCTTCTGCGCGCGGAGTATTTGCCCCTCAATTTCAAACGGGGTAAGATTTCTTGTAAGTCCGTGAAGCGTCGATGCACAAAAACTGCAACCCATACGGCAACCGACCTGACTTGAAATACATATGCTTTTTCCGTGGTGGTAGTCCATAACTACGGATTCGATGATATTTCCGTCGGAAAGCTCGAAAAGATACTTAACCGTCCCGTCGATTTTGCTTACAAGCTTTTTGTAAACGCGCGGAAGGTAGATTTCAAAATCCGCCGAAAGCTTTTCGCGGAGCGCTTTTGAGATGTTTGTCATCTCATCCGCGCTTTCAATACCGCTGTGCACCCATTTGAAAATTTGCTTTGAGCGGAAAGAGCTTTCTCCGATTTTTTCTATGTATTCTTTTAACTCTTTTTTTGTTAAATCTCCTAAATTCATGGAAATTTACTTCCTTTCGAAAGAGGCGTAGAAAAATCCGTCAGTATTATCTTTATTGGGAAGAAGCTGTCTTTCTTCGAGTAAAGTATATTCAGGATGATTTCCTAAAAACTCTTTTACGGCATATTCGTTTTCGCTTTTGTTAACTGTGCAGGTAGAATAAACGAGTTTGCCGCCTTTTTTAACATAGCACGACGCATTTTCAAGGATTTTTCGCTGAATTTTAACAAGCTCGTCATTTAAAAGAGGCGACTTGTTAAGTCTTATATCGGGCTTTCGGCGAAGAACACCAAGTCCCGAGCAGGGAACATCGGCGAGAACGCGGTCAAAAGCCTCACAAAATTCTTCTTTTTTAACTGTTGCGTCGTTTAGTAAAACCTTCGCATTCGTTACACCAAGACGCGAAAGGTTGTTTTTTATAAGCTCAAGCTTGTGCTCGTGAATATCGCAGGAGATAACCTCTCCGCTGTTTTCAAGCATTTGCGCGATGTAACCGCTTTTGCCGCCGGGGGCACTGCATAAATCGAGCACACGCATACCTTTTTTTACATCGAGCGCCGTAACTGCAAACTGCGAAGCGCCGTCCTGAACGGCGATTATGCCGTCCTGGTATAAAGATGTGCTTTCAACACTACCGCCACCGATGTAGTTATATCCGTGGGGGAGTGCGGAAATTTTTTCGAATCCTTCATCCAGAGAAGTGGCTTTCAGCGTGTTGAGCCTCACCGTTACGGGCGGATCAAGATTGAGCGAAGCGAAGAATTCCTCGCCGTAGCCCTCATTCTTCCACATTTCCACAAGCCACAGAGGAAGGGAATATTTAATACTTATGTACTTATTCTCGTCGTCTTCGGGAAGAAAATCTCCCGAGGTTGCCGCTTTCCGAAGTACGGCGTTAACAAAGCCTGCCGACGAAGAATGTCCGTAACGCCTTGCAAGGCGTACGCACTCATTAACCGTGGCGGATACGGGCACGCGGTCTAAAAAGCGGTGCGAATAAATACCGATTCTGAGAATGTTGTGAATCCATACTGAAAGCTTTTTAAGCTTTATGGAAGAAAGGTTTTCGATAATATTGTCAATGAAAAAGACATTCTTCATAACGCCCATGGCAAGCGTTGTCGCAAGGGCGCTGTCGCGCACATCCATATTCGCCTCTCGAAGCACATCGCGGAGGGCGATATTTAAATATGCGCCGTCTTTTTCGCATAAAACAAGTGCTTTAAGTGCCGCCTCGCGCGGTTTTGAAAGAGCACTCATCAGTCATCTCTCCTTCTTCCGCCAACAAGAAGAATAAATCTTAAAAGGTTTGCAATTGAAACTGCCGCCGCCGCAACATATGTCATCGCCGCCGCGCTGAGAACCTTCTTTACAGCGGGAATTTCGTCTTCATAAAGGTAACCGCTTGAGGAGAGAGTTTCAACTGCGCGTCTTGACGCGTTGAACTCAACGGGGAGTGTCACAAGCTGGAAAAGAACTGCCGCCGCAAAGAACCACAAGCCTACATTGAGAAGAATACTACTCATACCGCCTGAAAAGAGAAGTCCTATAATTATAAGGTAAGGACCTGCAACCGAGCCGATGCTTGCAACGGGAACGATGGCGTTGCGAAGCTTTATCGGAACATAGCCTGTCGCGTGCTGAACTGCGTGACCAGCCTCGTGTGCCGCAACGCCCACAGCCGCAACGGATGTAGAGCTTTTTACTGAATCGGAAAGACGGATTACATTCGCCTTCGGATCATAGTGGTCAGTAAGATTTCCTGCGATGCTTTCGATTCTTACATTGTAAAGCCCGTTCTGGTCGAGGATTCTTCTTGCCGCATCTTCGGCAGTAAGTCCTCTCGCAGTAAGCTGTCTTGAATACTTATTATATGTTGAAGAAACACGCGCCGAAGCGATGAGCGATAAAATCGCCATAATCATAACGAGAATATAACCCGGGTCCATATAGTACCCGTACGGATAATAACCAAACATTACTGATTGCCTCCTAAAATTGTTCCTTTTTCTATCTTGTGTCCGCGCAGGAAATCTGCCACGGGCATCATTTTTTTGCCTTCAATTTTAATATCTTTGATAATAACCGAGCCTTCGCCGCAAGCGACGACAATTCCGTCGTCGTTTGCCTCGATAACTTCGCCAGGATTGCCGCATTTTTCGGATTTATAGACAAAATCAACCACAAACCTCTTTTTGCCGAGGAATGAAAAAGCCTTCGGCCAGGGATTAAGTCCCCTTACCTTATTATAAATTTCCTCGCTTGTATTATTCCAGTTAATTTCGCCCTCCGCCTTTGAAAGCTGATGCGCGTATGTGGAAATGGAATCGTCCTGCTTTTCAGGAATGATTTCGCCCTTTATAAGCGCGTCAATTGTTTCGAGAAGAACCTTTCCGCCGAGGAGTGCAAGAGCATCGTGGTAATCGCCCGCAGTAGCAGTTTCGCCGATGGGAAGTTCTCTTTTTATTAACATATCGCCCGTATCAAGTCCCTTTTCCATATACATACTTGTAACGCCGCTTACCTTTTCGCCGTCAATAACTGCGCGCTGAATAGGCGCAGCGCCGCGGTACTCGGGAAGGAGCGAGCCGTGAATGTTCACACAGCCGTATTTGGGGAAATTAAGAATATATTCGGGAAGAATTTTTCCGTACGCCACAACGATTATTATGTCGGGCTTGTATTCCTCCAAAATAGGAAGAATAGCGCCGTCCTTAAGCGTTTCGGGCTGATATACGGGGATATTTTTTTCAAGAGCGTAAACCTTGACCTCGGGCATTGCCATATCAAGTCCGCGTCCCTTTGGCTTGTCGGGCTGTGTGATAACGCAAATGACATCGCGGTTATCTTCTACAAGTGCCTCGAGCGACTTTTGTGCAAACTCGGGCGTTCCCATAAATAATATGCGCATAGAATTACTCCTCATCGTCGAAGTTTAAGTCGAAAATATCAGTCGCCTTTTCAACATACAAAATTCCGTCAAGGTGGTCGCACTCGTGACAGATGCATCTTGCATAAAGGTCTTCGCCTGTGTATTCAATCTCGTTTCCGTTACGGTCAAAAGCCTTTACCGTCGCCTTTTTCGGACGGGTAACTGTACCTGCCTTGCCTGGTACGCTGAGGCAACCTTCAGTATCGGTAACCTCACCCTCTGTATATGTGATAACGGGGTTTATAAGCTCGATAATCCCCTCATCTCCGCGGTCAATGATAACAACCCTGCGTAAAATTCCTACCTGCGGAGCGGCAAGACCAACTCCGTTTGAAAGGATGAGGGTTTCTCTCATATCGTCTAAAAGTGTGTGAAGCTTCTGGTCGAAAACTTCAACCTCACGACATTTTTTCTTAAGACATTCGTCGCCTATTTCTCTTATTTTTCTTATTGCCATAATATTTCTCCCGTTTGGGGACGGGTCATTTTTGTTACGCCTTCGGCTAACAAAAGCCACCCCGTCCCCGTATACTCTTTTAAATTAATTCATACTATAAGGATTTATGTCGGCTACTACCGACAAATCTTCCTTTCCTTTTCGGCTCTTTTCATATATGCACGCGCGGAGTGTTTTGATAAACTCCTCGTCGGCATTACATTTGAGCCATATCCTTACACGGTGGCGTCCCTGCAATTTTCCAAGCGGTGCGGGCGACGGCCCGTAAAGTGACCAATTATCAAATCCGCGCAAAGCAACGCGAAGCTCCTGCGCAATTTTTTGCGCTTCTTTTTCGGCGTCCTCCTTGTGCGATGATGTCACCGTAATATTTATAATGTCACAGAAAGGAGGATATAAAAATTCCTTCCTGAAATTGATTTCTTCTTCATAAAAAGCCTTGTAATCCTGCTTCGCCGCAAGAAGTAGCGTCGGGTTTTCAGGCGAGTATGTCTGTATTACACAGCGCCCCTGAATTTCTCCGCGACCTGCCCTGCCGCAAACCTGGGTTATAAGATTGAATGTCCTCTCCTGCGCGCGGAAATCATCAACATTGAGCGATGCGTCAGCCGCAAGAACACCTACAAGAGTGACATTTTCAAAATCAAGACCTTTTGTAACCATTTGTGTTCCGAGCAGGATATCGGTTTTCTCCGCCTCAAACTTATCGATGATTTTCTCGTGACCGCGCTTACCGCTTGTTGTGTCGGCGTCCATACGAAGAAGCGAAGCGTCTTTGAAAATACTTTCAATTTGCTCCTCCGCCTTCTGCGTGCCTTTGCCGAAATCCTTAACCCTTGTACTTTCACAAACGGGACACTTGTAAACGATGTTTTCCTGATGCCCGCAGTAGTGACAGGTCAGAAGACTATTGTTTTTGTGATAAGTGAGCGACACGTTGCAGTCGGGACAGGTGAATACATAGCCACAGTCCCTGCAGGACACGAATGTAGAATATCCGCGTCTGTTGAGAAAGAGAATTGTCTGCTCTTTTTTATTTAAATTTTCATTTATTTCGCTTGCTAAAAGCCTGCTTAAAACAGTCTTGTTGCCCTCACGAAGCTCCTCGCGCATATCGGCGATAAAAACTTCGGGAAGTGGCTTTTTGTTGAATCTTTCGGAAAGCTCAAGGAGTGTATATTCCCTGCACTTCGCCTTGTGATAGCTTTCAATTGACGGCGTCGCACTTCCCAAAATAAGCGGACAGCGATGCCTTTTTGCGAGGAAGTGAGCAATATCCCTCGCGTGATAACGGGGCGAGGATTCCGACTTATAGCTTTGCTCGTGCTCCTCGTCAATAATGATTGCGCCCAAATTTTCGCAAGGCGCGAAAATCGCACTGCGCGCACCTATTACGATGCTCGCCTCTTTGCGTTTTATCCTTCTCCACTCGTCAAGGCGCTCGCCAAGTGACAGCGCGCTGTGAATGACGGCAAGACTTTCGCCGAAGCGGTTGTAAAAACGGCTCGTCATCTGCGGAGTCAGTGCAATTTCAGGTACAAGTAAAATTACCTGCTTGCCCTCGGCAATTACTTTTGTCGCAATTTGCATATAAACTTCCGTCTTTCCGCTTCCCGTTACGCCGTGGATAAGAAATGTTCCTTCTCCCTTTTTTGTAATCTCATCCGCGACAGCCTTTTGACTATCGGATAATAAAAGGGGAGAAACCTCCGCTCTTTTTTTATCAGCAAGGGGGTTTCTGAGAACCTCCTCCTCGCAGTAGTCGATGAGCCCCTTGATATAAAGTGACTCAACGGCGTTTCGTGTAGTGTTCGCCGCAAGAATAATATCGGGAACTGATAATTTTCCATGCTCGGCAAGAACGGACAAAACTGCCGACTGCTTCGGCGCGCTTTTTAAAAGGCGTTCGATATGGAAGGAAATATCCTCCTCGCCCGAGTAGTAGGCAAGACGGATAGTCTTTTCATTCGCCCTTCTTTTATCGCGGAAGCTTTTTTCGCAAAGTCCTTTTTCGATAAGGGATTTGACGGTCATACGCGCGTTTTTACCGAGAACACTTTTAATCTGCGCCATTTCGGCACTGCCTTCACTGTCTTCAAGAAGTCTTAAAAGTGATTCCTGCTTTACGCCCTTGACAAGCTCTTTTTTCTCAAAATATCCGTGAGTGAGAGAAATCCATTCCTCAAACTTCGCATCAGTTCCGGGGGGCGAGCAAAGTGATGCCGCCTCGAAAAAGGTGCAAAAATACCTCTCGCGCATATAAAAGCACAGAGCAATCCCCTCTTTTGTAAGCACGGGAAATTCATCTGTCACCGAGCGGATAGGCTTAAGCGATGAAAAATCGCTCTTATCCTTGATCTCGGTAACAAATGCCTCTTTGGGAAGGTTGCCGCCGCCAAAGGGTACTTTAACCCTTACGCCGACCGCGATTTTTCCTTCAAACTCCTTCGGCACAAGATAGTCAAAGGGTTTGTCAATATTCAGGTTTTTTGTATTTACATAAACCTGAGCAATCATAATTATTCCTCGATTGTTTCTTCCTTATTAGCTTCAAGCTCTGCAACAGCTTCTGAAAATCTTTGTTCAGCGCTGCCCTTTACGCACTTGATTTTGCCTTCAGCGATTTCCGCTATTGCGTGTGAAACTGTCTTGTCGCTTTCGGAATCGGAAACGAGCTGACGAGCACGCTTTGCAGTCATTACAACGAGTGAGTAGCGGGAATCAAGTCCCTCCATAAGTTTTGCGATTTCAGGATACAACATTTTTTAATCTTACCTTTCTATAAAATTTTCTTCAATATTTTTATAATTGCGTGACATCACGCATTTTTCAGCGGTGATAATGGCTTCAAGCCTATTTACCGCGCTTTCAACTGTGTCATTTATGAGTATGTAATTGTATTTGGGGATGTATGAAAATTCCGCTTTTGCTCTTTCGAGCCTTTTTGCGATAACCTCGTCCGTTTCGGTTCCGCGTCCGCGCAGGCGGTTTTCAAGCTCCTCAAGGGACGGGGGAAGCACAAATACAAATACTGCCTCGGGGTAGTGGCTTCTCACCTGAAGCGCGCCCTGTACCTCAATTTCTAAAATAACATTTTTTCCGCTGTCAATCATACGCATAACTTCATCCTTGGGAGTTCCGTAATAATTTTCGCAGAAAACGGCGTGCTCCAAAAATCCGTCGGCATCAATCTTCTTTTTAAATTCTTCGTGCGTCAGGAAAAAGTAGTTTACGCCATCTTTTTCTCCTTCTCTCGGCGCTCTTGTAGTTGCCGAAACTGAAAGCGCACAATCATCGTGCGTTTTCATAAATTCCGCACAGATAGTTCCCTTACCCGCACCTGACGGGCCTGAAACTACGATAAGCAATCCTTTATCCATTTTTATCACTCCGTTTCTTCTACGGGAATATAACTTCCGTGGCGCTGTGCTATCACTTCGGGGGCGAGGGCGGAAAGCACCACATGCTCGCTGTCCATTACGATAACACTTTTTGTTTTTCTTCCGTATGTTGCGTCAATAAGCATCCCGTTTTCGCGCGCCTCCTGGGCTATACGCTTTACGGGAGCGCTTTCGGGGAGGACTATGCTGACAATCCTTTCATCCGAAACAAGATTGCCAAAACCGACATTGATTAGTTTCATATCAATTACTCCACATTCTGAATTTGCTCGCGCAGTTTTTCGATTTCCGCCTTGACATCGATAACGATTCTCGCTACATCAAGGTCCTGCGACTTACTGCCGATGGTGTTGATTTCGCGGTTCATTTCCTGAATCAAAAAATCAATCTTACGACCGACCGAGCCGCCTTCTTCAAGCATTGATGTAAACTGTTCAACATGGCTACGGAGTCTTACAGTTTCTTCGTTAACATTAACCTTGTCGGCGAAAATCGCAACCTCAGTCAGAAGTCTTGACTGATCATAGGTTGCGCTTCCTAAAATGTCGCGCATTCTTTCTTCAAGTCTTGCGCGGTATTCACTCACGATTTCGGGAGAACGCTTTTCAACCTCCTCGGTTGCATTTGCGATAAAGGAAAAATGCTCCAAAAGGTCCTTTTTAAGACTTTCTCCTTCAACAATTCTCATATTGTCAAAATTGTCAAGCGCGATTGAAAGTGCGCTGAGCACCGCGTTTGCGATAAGCTCCTCGTCAACGGGCGCTTTATCAACTGTGAAAACATCCGCCACGCGAAGGAATGTTTCA
>JAZRFX010000229.1:0-8845 GCA_045643845.1 Clostridia bacterium
CAACAATCAACTATGCATCAAATCTTTTCATCACAATCGCAAGCGTTTTCGTCGTTGCGATGAGCAATGTGGTATTCCCTTCAATCAGCAAAAACTATGAAGAAGGAAATATTGACTATGTGAAAAAGCTTCTTCAGAATATGATAATTATCATGCTCTCGATTTTCGTGCCGTTCATACTTGTTACAAGTTGTTTCGGAGAGAATATAATATCACTCCTTTATGAGCGCGGAGAATTCACAGCAGAGCTTGCAAAAACAACGGGCGTTCTTTTTGCAATATACACTCTCGGCGCGTTTGGTTATGTGTGTCAGGAGCTCTTTAACAAGATTCTCTATCTTGACAATCGCTATTCCTACACCGTCATCGGTACGATTTTAGTAATCCTCGCAAAGCCACTTGTAAATATGTTTGTTGCACCCTATGGAGTGGTTGCAATCGCATCGACTACGACAGTGCTCTTTACACTTTATGCAGTGAATATTGCTCTTGCAATCAAAAAGGTTACGGGCAATTATATGGATAAAGAGTTTTGCAAAAACATTTTGAAAATTGTAATATCGGGTGCGATTGCACTTCTGATATTCTTTGTATCAAAGAATGTTATACCACAATATGTAAACGATAAAATTATGTTCCTGATTCCTCTTATGCTTTGCGGACTTGTGTACTGCGCGGCACTTTGGAAGTCGGGAATTGTGAAAATAATCCTTAAAGGGAAAAACGCACAGGAGGGACAATAATGAAAAAGAAGATTATAATCCGCACCGTGATAATGCTTGTTCTCGTAGCATTACTTATACCGACATTTTCCCAGCGTGTTAAAAATGAAAAGGCAAATAACGATGTAATTTTTGCCCTCAACTACAACAATGCCAAAATGGTTCTCAGCAGCGAAGAGTTTGACGAAGCCTTGAAGGAAAATAAGGAAATGGGCGTTAAAACCCTTCTTATCGGCGAAGAAAGCATCAACTCACTTATCAGTGCAGGTTATGTGACAGGCATCAAGTATAATGTCCTTTGTCACAAGTATGACGACGAAAGTGAAGAAATAATAAAACAGTTTGCAGGCGACAGCAAAATCCATAACGACAGTTATGTTCTTATATCAAAGCGTCCCGAGGCGAAGGAGTACCTTGCAAAGTGGATTCCTTCAAAATATACGGACAAGGAGTATGTCAAAAAGGAAACCCCTCTTGATGCTGATGTATATGTCCTCTATGAAGGCATAACAGATGCGTGGAAGGTTACAACGGGCTTTGACGAAGCGAAAATTGAAAAAGCGGGCAGCGAAGGTTTTGATATAGTTCTCTCCATGATGGTCGGAAGCTTTTCAAATACCGAGTATATCAACCATATAAACGCTCTTATCGAAAAGTATAACATCCGCTTTTTAAATCTTAAAGAAAACTACAACAACGAAGATACTTCGGAAAACGCAGTGAAAAACTACACCGCGCTTTGCAATCTTATAAAGTCAAAGGGGCTTTATGTCGTAGTTACTGAAAATCAGGATCAGCTTTCAAACCAGAAGCCTATCGGATATAACGAGATTATCGCTGCAGCGGAAGGACGAGTTTTACGCAGCTACGAAACTGTAGACTTTGATAATCCCCCTTATGAAGAAACAAGATATCACCAGATTACAAATTCCGTTGTTGACAGAAACCTCCGCCTTGTAGTAATAAATCAGCTTGTAAGCGGCAGTAAAACCTTCCGCGACAAGAGTGATATGACAAATTCGGCTACAAAAATGGCGATAGAAAAGCTTCAAAAGCTCGGCTATAACACAAACGGCTATGACACAGTTTATAATTACAATGTTAACCGCCGCGCAGTTTCCGCCGTGGCAATGGTTATTATGATTTTGATGGGACTTACCATTTTGGAGCTCCTTTTCGGAAAGAAGTTTAAAAAGCTTGAAATCGTAGCATATATCGGCGCGGTTTTCAGTGTTTTGTTCTCGCTCAAGGCTCCCGAGGGAATAATCCTTCTCTATCCGACGCTTTTCGCGGCAATTGCTCCGTGTTTTGCTTTTACACTTGCAGTTTCTTATATCAAGGCGGTAAAGGATAAACAGCATTGGATAGTGCTCGTTATTACTTCTGCGGCACTTACTCTTGTGACACTTTCGCTTTGCGGGCTTGTCCAGTCAACACTCCTTTCGGGCCTTGACTACTACATCAATTCGCTTATCTTCAGAGGAATCAAGATATCTCTTATTCTTCCCATTTTGTACAGTGCATTGGCTTACGCAATAATGTTCTCGGAAAAGAAGGAAAACTACATTTTCAAAACGATAGCCGTTCTTAATATGAACATAAAAGTTTACTGGATGATTGTGGCAGCCTTCGTTGGCGGTATCGTTGCAATTTATCTTATCCGCAGCGGCAATGTTTCGGAAATATCATCTGCGGAAGCGTTTATGAGAAATACAATTACAGAGTTTATGACGGCTCGTCCCCGCACAAAGGAATTTTTGGTAGGATGGCCCTGCCTTATGCTTTTTGTGTACTATCTTAAAAATGTAAATGTTCCTTTCTTTAACTGGATTTTTGCAGTAGGAAGCTCGATTCTTTTTGCATCTGTTATAAACAGCTTCTGCCATGTGTTCACAGCGGCGGAAATCATCTATAGCAGAGTTATAAACGGACTTTTGATTGCAATTGTAGTAGGAGTGTTCGCGCTCGTTATAAATGCTGTAATAGTTAAGCTTGCAAAGCATATTCAAAAGAAATATCTTTAAACACACCAAAGGGTGATGATATTGGCTAATTACCTTACAACTCAAAAGGCGTTTCGGACACTTCTTGCAAGTGCGCGGGATAAAACATTCCTGCAGGCGTATATATTCGAGGGTGTAAAGGGCGTCGGAAAATATACCGCGGCGCGCATTTTCGCAAATGCGATTCATTGTACGGGCGACATAAAGCCTTGCGGCGAATGCCCTGACTGTAAGAAGCACGCGGCGAATACGCACAGCGACCTTATCATAATCGGCGGAGATGATACAATAACTGTCGACGACATCCGCGCTATGAATGAGGAGCTTTATATAAGACCTGCACTCTCGGAAAAGAAAATATGTATAATCCGAGGCGCTGACAATATGAATGACGCGGCACAGAACGCACTTTTAAAATCGTTTGAAGAACCGCCGTCATATGCAGTAATAATACTTCTCTCGGAAAGCGAGAAAAATCTTCTTCAGACAATCCGTTCGCGCGGAAACAAAATTGTCTTTGAACCCTTCACGGAAAAGGAAATAGGCGAATATATGCTCCGCCAATACCCGCTTAAGAAAGATATAATTCCATTTGTATCTCTCTACAGTGGTGGCGTTATCGGAAGGGCAATGGCAATTTGCGAGGATGAAGATTTTTTCGAAACAAGGGAAAGAATGTTTAACGCCGTAAGCCGTCTTGCAAATGACCATCTTTCGGTCATTAAAATTGCGGAGCTTTTCGGCGTAAAGTCAAAGGGCAGTTTCGCAAACTGCGATTTGTATTTTGACCTTTTTACAAGCTTTATGCGTGACACCATGGCGATGAAGGTCGGTGGTCGCGTCATAAATCAGGACAAAGAAGCACTTATCGGGGAGTTTGCTTCAAAGGTAACGCTCTCGTCGGTGCTTGGCATAATAGAAAGAGCGGCATATACACGCGCAGGGCTAAATAAGTCAATGAATTATGAGCTCTGGATTACAAATATGCTGATAAATTGTTGGGAGGATATCCATGGTAAAGGTAGTAGGAGTTAAATTTAAAGAACTTGGAAAGGCGTATTATTTCGATCCGGGAAAATACGAACCGAAGGCAGGCGACGCGGTAATCGTTGAAACATCGCGCGGTCTTGAATATGGCGTTGTTTCAATCGCCGTTCGTGAGGTTGAAGAAAGCGAAATCGTAGCACCTCTTAAAGAGGTAGTGCGTATTGCGACAGATGCCGACAAGGAACAAGTGGAAAAGAATAAGAAAAAGGAAAAAGAAGCCTTTTCAATTTGCGAAGAAAAAATCGCCGCACATAAGCTTGAAATGAAGCTTGTAGATGTAGAATATACATTCGATTCAAACAAGATTTTATTCTACTTCACTGCAGAAGGCAGGGTGGACTTCCGCGAGCTTGTAAAAGACCTTGCGTCCGTTTTCAGAACAAGAATCGAGCTTCGCCAGATTGGTATCCGCGACGAAGCAAAAATGCTCGGCGGTATCGGTATCTGCGGTAGAAGTCTTTGCTGCAGCACATATCTTGACGGATTCCATCCCGTGTCAATAAAAATGGCAAAGGAACAGGGGCTTTCACTTAACCCCACAAAAATTTCAGGTAACTGTGGCAGACTTATGTGCTGTCTTAAGTATGAGCAAAACTGCTACGACGAATTTTCTAAAATCGCTCCCTCGGTAGGTGCGGTGGTTTCTACACCTCACGGAAAAGGCATTGTGCAAAGCTCAACCATACTTAAGGGCATTGCCAAGGTTAAACTTGAGGGCGAAGGCGAAGCGAGAGTAGAGGAATTCTCATTCAATGACATTAAAATCCTTAAAAACAACAGGCAAAACGAAAATTCAGAAGATCTCAAGGAACTTAAAAAGCTGGAGGAAAACTGATGAAAATCGTTATTCTTGATGCAGGAACAATGGGCGCCGATATGGAGTTTTCCGCGATTGAGCGTCTTGGAGAATGCACGATATATCAAAAAAGCACACAAGCGGAAATTCCCGAAAGAATAAAGGATGCCGATGTTGTGCTGACAAACAAGTGCTTTTTAAACCGCGACATTTTGTCGCTTGCAAAAAACATAAAATTGATATGCGTCTTTGCGGTAGGCTTTAATAATATCGATATAGAATACTGCCGTGAACGCAATATCCGCGTCAGAAATGTGCCTGGATATTGTACCGAAAGCGTGTGTCAGCATACCTTTGCGCTTTTATTTGCACTTATCGAAAATATCCGCTATTATGATGATTTTGTAAAAAGCGGAGAGTATTCAAAAAGCGGAATCGCAAACCATATTGGAAAACCATTTTTTGAAATATCAGGCAAAAAATGGGGAATAATAGGTATGGGGGCAATCGGCAGGGCAGTTGCCGACTGTGCAACCGCGTTTGGTGCGAAGGTTTCTTATACAAGCATCAGCGGAGCAGTTCGCGAGGAAAAGTATGAGAATATTCCGCTCGACAAACTCCTTTCCGAATCGGATATAATAACAGTCCACGCACCTCTTAACGAAAAAACAACGGGGCTTATCGGGAAAAAAGAGCTTGAAATGATGAAAAAATCAGCATTTATAGTAAATGTAGGCCGCGGTGCAATCATTGACGAGGCGGCTCTTGCCGAAGCTGTCGATAATGGCACTATAGCAGGCGCGGCGCTGGATGTTTATGTAGTAGAGCCACCTGAAGAAAATTCCCCGATAGTTTCAATCAAAAATAAAGAGAGAATCCTCTATTCACCCCATATAGCGTGGGCTTCAATCGAAGCAAGAAAAAGATGTATTTCTATGACAGCAGAAAATATAGAAGCGTTTATAAACGAAAAAGATTGTCGTGATGTATGGAGCTAAAATATGAAATTCAACACTAAAGTCACGGCGGTAATCGTACTGATTGCCGTAACAGCTTCCCTGATGTCAGGCGCAGTACTTGCCGCAAATGACATAACAATCTTAATTAACGGCGAAAAGTTTGTTCCATCTCAAAAGGCTGTTTTTGTGGAAAAAATGGCTTTTGTTCCTATGGTTGAGGTTTTTCAATTCCTTGGCGCAACTGTTAATTGGAACAATGACAAGACGAAAGCAAATTGTCTTTATAATGGGAAAACTGTGACTATAGATGTAGAAAATTCCGAAGTTATAAAAGGCGGTCAAAAAATCCCCTTTGATTTTGACGCAACCGACAAAAACGGAACGATAATGATTTCTCTCAAAACCGTTTCGGACAGTCTTGGATGCAAGGTTATATTTCGCGGAAAGGACCGCACTATAAGCATCAGCACGGGAAAGAAACTGATGAAAACGCATTTCCTCGATTGCGGAGATGCGGACAGTATCTTTATAGAATATCCCGACGGAAAGTGTATGCTTGTAGACGCGGGAGAGAGTAGTTTTAAAAATTCGCTTGAAAGCTTTATCCGCGAAAAAGGGTATGACCGTATAGATTATCTGGTGGCATCTCATCCTCACAGTGACCATATCGGAGGGATGAGTCATATAGTTAAAAATTTTGACATTGGCTCTTTCTATACCTCCAATGTCATTCACACCACACAAACTTTTGAAAATTTGTTAACTGCGCTTGAGGATAAAAATCTTAAAATCAATCTCATTTCAAGAGGCGATATAATCCCATCCTCAATGTGCGAGGTAACGGTGCTCGCCCCTGAAAAAAGGCAGTACTTAAGAATAAACAATTACTCGGCAGTTTTAAAAATTGTCTATAATAAAGTCAGCTCGATTTTGTGTGCTGACGCGGAGGCGGACTCGGAACGCGAAATGATACAAAGCGGAATTGACTTAAAAGCGGATGTTGTTAAAATCGGCCATCACGGAAGCTTTACATCAACAACTACTGGATTTTTAAAAACCATTAACCCAAGCGATGCCATCATATCAGTCGGAAAAGATAACGAGAACGGTTATCCGAGTAAAAATATTATAAACCGACTCAAAAACAAAGGGATTAAAATTCATCGCACGGATGAAAAAGGAAATATCACTATGGTAACCGATGGCCATGTTTATATTATAGTAGGTGATAAATAATGAACAATCTGATAGTATCATTCAATGTTGTAGCACCGCTTCTTATACTGATGCTCCTCGGCGCTTTTTTGCTGAGGATACATATTTTTGATTCGGCAACAGTTAAAAAGATGAACGCCGCAATTTTCAAGGTGTTTTTACCTGCGATGATATTCAACAACATATATAATTCATCGATAGAAGATATAAAGGACATAGGAACTGCTCTTTATATAGCGGCAGTTATTGTAGTTTCTTATATAGTGGCTATAGCTTTTGTGTACTTCGTGGAAAAGGATAATGCAAAGCGCGGAGTAATGGCGCAGGGTATGTGCCGAAGTAATTTCGTTATTTTCGGACTTCCGCTTTGTATGTCGATATGTGGGGACGGCGTTCTGGGAAAGGTAGCCGTTGCAGTTGCAATCGTTGTTCCCGTGCTTAATATCTTCGCAGTTATTTCGCTTGAGCTTTTTAGGGGCGGAAAGCCAAGCTTAACGAAAATATTAAAAGGAATTATTAAAAATCCGCTTATAATTGCATCCGCTCTCGGTATTATCGTGCTTGTAACGGGAATAAAGCTTCCCCGTATAATAAGCTCAGCCGTAAGCGATGTAGCGAAGGTAGGAACACCGCTTGCCCTTATTCTTTTGGGCGCGTCCGTAAATTTCAGCACAGTAAAAGGAAATTTGAAACAGCTTGTAATGGTAATTTCGGGAAGGCTTATAGTAATCCCATTCTTCGGATTTTTAATCGCCGCACTTATGGGAATGAGGGATAGCGATATGGCTATTCTTATCGCAGCATTTGCTTCTCCTACCGCAGTATCGTCGTATCCTATGGCACTGCAGATGGACGGCGACGGCGACCTCGCGGCGCAAATTGTAGCATTTTGCACCGCACTTTGCATAGTAACCGTTTTCATATGGGTATTTATACTGAAACAATTTAACTTAATATAATAAAAAAGGGAATGTGCCAGGCACATTCCCTTTTTTATATGAGTAATCCTGTAAGCCGAGTTCTGTCGTTTAAAACGGTCATCTATCTACGCCATATATCTCTATATGGCTCCAGCCGCCCTTCGGATTATAGGTCGGACAGACCAATCCTGTCGGCGTTGCTTCGGATGGGGTTTACATGGCACAAAGCGTTACCGCAATGTCGGTGGGCTCTTACCCCGCCTTTCCACCCTTACCCGATAAATCGGGCGGTTTATTTCTGTTGCACTTTCCTTAGAGTCGCCTCCACCGGGATTTCTCCGGCATCCTGTCCTATGAAGCTCGGACTTTCCTCATCAGTATAAAATACTGCCGCGACCGTTCAGATTACTCACAAGTGGTTAGTGTATCATATAATTTTGTCCGTGTCAAGGAGGGGAGAAGCCTCCGCCTCGCTCACGATTAAATCGAGATTTTTGCCAAAAGCCTTTAAAAGAACTTCCTTAATTATATAAGGCGCAATCTTCTCGCTGTCAAAGTGGCGCATTTCGATAAAATCGGTCTTGTCATTTATTTTAAGTGCACTCACTTCGTGGTGCTTGAGGTCGCCTGAAATGTAAACATCGGCACGAAGCGATTGCGCTATATCCACAAGCTCTCCTCCGCCACCGCCGTTACATACTGCGACAGTATTTATTTCTCGGTCGCTTGTAAAGGTTGAAAAAAGCGTGGAAATACCAAACTCCTTCTTGATTCTTTCGCAAAGAGATTTTGCGGTAGTTCCTTTCTCGGTTTTGCAAAGTCTTCCTAAATTTCCTTCGAGATTTGCAATCGGGGAGAGGTCAAGCATCTGGCAAACTGTATCGGTAAGACCGCCTGGCGCACTGTCAAGATTAGTGTGCGCACTGTATATGGAAATACCATTTTCAAGTGCCATGACAAGCATTTCGCCCGCGTCGGTATCATCATTCACGCTCTTTATGGGATTAAATATAACGGGATGATGAGTGATGATAAGCTGCGCGCCTTTTTCTACCGCTTCCTTCACTACATTCTTGTTAGCGTCAAGGCACAAAATGGCTTTTGTTACCTCTTTGTCGCGCCTTCCTACAAGAAGGCCTATGTTGTCAAAATCCTCCGCATATTCAGGCGGAAACTTATTTTC
>JAZRFX010000230.1:0-3958 GCA_045643845.1 Clostridia bacterium
GATTGAATTTGGCAAGCCACGAAACCATAATCGCGGTAAAGGCACGGCCACCAGCCGTATCGCGTTTTAATGAGTGGTCCGTTCCTGCAACAAGAAGAAATCCCGCAATACCGCAGATTGCACCTGATATTGCCATAGTGCGAAGAACAACCTTTTTAACATTGACACCTATGTATCTTGCAGTATTCTCGCTCTCGCCCACTACGGAGATTTCATAGCCCTGCTTGCTATATTTAAGATAGACATATACTATTATAGTAAGAATCGCCACTATAAGAATGTTGAGGAGATAGCGCTGTCCCAAAATCATCGGAAGCTGTCCGTTTTCAATTGTACGGGGAGTTCCGCTACCCTTGGGCATAGACCATTCAAGTGTGTAATATGCAACAATCTGCATAATTACATAGTTCATCATAAGCGTAAAGAGAGTTTCATTTGAATTAAAGCGTGTTTTGAAAAACGCAGGAATAAGTCCCCATATACAGCCTGCAATGATACTTAAAACGAACATCAAAGGAATCAGGATTGTAGCGGGAAGCTTGTCACCAAGGAAAATCGCGCAGGAAACAGTTGCAAAACCACCTGCGAGAATCTGACCTTCCGCACCGATATTCCAGAATTTCATTTTAAAAGCAGGTGTAACTGCAAGCGCTACGCAAAGAAGAATTGCAGTGTTCTGAAAAAGGTTCCAGGTAAGGCGCTCTGTTCCTATTGCACCGTTTACCATTGTGATATACATATCAATCGGGTTGATATCGGTCAATGAAATTGTCACTATAGCTGCAACAACAAGTGCGAGAAGAATTGAAATTCCTCTTATAATCCACGCTTTCCACCACGCCAGATCATCGCGTTTTACAATATGTCCGTAAGAACCTGAAAGAGCCGAAAAATACATTTTATTAAGTTTTTTCATTACTGCTCTCCTCCATTTCCTTCGGATTTAGTTTCGTCTGATTTTGTCATAAGAATACCGATTTTCTCTTTTGTAGTATTTCGTCCGTCTACAACACCCGTAATTTTACCCGAGCCGATAACCATAATTCTATCGCAAAGCTCGACTAAAACGTCAAGGTCTTCTCCGACGAAAATTACGGCTACTCCCTTTTGTTTTTGTTCATTCAAGAGATTATAAATTGTGTAGGATGAGTTTATATCAAGTCCGCGCACAGGGTATGCCGCCATAAGAACTGTGGGAGATGATGCAATTTCTCGACCTACAAGAATTTTTTGAACATTACCGCCTGAAAGTCGTCTTACGGGAGTATTGGCTGAAGGTGTTACAACCACAAGTCTTTCAATAATTTCTTCAGCAAGTGACTTCGGTTTTTTACGATGAAGGAACATTCCTTTTCCTTTTTTATAGCTGCGGAGCATCATATTATCTACGATGTCCATATTTCCTACAAGTCCCATGCCAAGTCTGTCTTCAGGAACAAACGCGAGTCTTACGCCCATTTGTCTGATTTCGAGTGGTGTTTTATCGCGGAGATTCTCACTCTCCCCTGTTTTGGGATTATTGTAGATAATGCTACCACCATCAAGGTGCTGAAGTCCTGCGATAGCTTCAAGAAGTTCGCGCTGACCGCTACCTGCAATACCTGCAATACCAAGAATTTCGCCGCTGCGCGCAGTAAATGAAACATTATCAAGAAGCTTTATTCCCTCGCGGCTTACGCAGTTGATATTTTCAATAACAAGGCGGTCTTCCACATTCTGAGGCTCACTACGCTCAATATTAAGAGCGATTTTCTTACCAACCATCATCTCGGTAAGCTCGGATTCATTTGTTTCGGCTGTTCTTACAGTTCCGATATATTCGCCTTTACGAAGAACTGCAACATTATCTGAAAGCGAGAGAACCTCGTGAAGTTTATGAGTGATAATTATTATTGCCTTCCCTGCCGCACGCATATTACGAAGAACCGCGAAAAGCTTCAATGTTTCCTGCGGAGTAAGTACGGCTGTAGGCTCGTCAAGGATAAGTATGTCTGCTCCGCGGAAAAGCACCTTTACAATTTCAACGGTCTGCTTTTCAGAAACTGACATTTCATATATTTTCTTATACGGATCAAGTTCAAATCCGTACTGTGAAGTGATCTCCTTAATCTTTTCGATGTAAGCAGGCATATCAAAGCCCTTTTCATCTTCAAGTCCCAAAACGATATTTTCTGCAGCAGAAAATACATCAACAAGTTTAAAGTGCTGATGTATCATACCGATTTTGTGCTTGAATGCATCCTTGGGAGATGCGATTACGATTTCCTTTCCGTCGGCAAAAATTTGACCGCTGTCAGGATAATATATTCCCGAAACCATATTCATAAGTGTTGTTTTACCACTGCCGTTTTCGCCAAGGATTGAAAGGATTTCCCCTTTTTTTACCTTGAGGCAAACATTCTTGTTGGCAACAACCTTACCGAATGTTTTCGTAATATTTTTTAATTCAAGAGCAACATTATTTCCCATAAAATCTCCACCTTGAAAATTTATTATATTCTTTATTAAACACAGCCTTGCTTAATAAAAAATATAATTTAAATATAGGGCGGAGAGGTTTCCCCGCCCTATATAAAATTCAATTAGAATGCTTCATTAAGAAGTTTGATACCGTCGATTCTGAGATCGAAGTAAGGAGCGCTGCGGAATTCTGATTCATGGAAATATCCATCAGCGATAACTTCTGTATCAGGTGTATAAGCTTCGTCTGTATCAACGTCAGCCTTGTAAGAATCAAGCTTCTTGCCGCCTACTGTGAATGTTGCTGTATCAAATACCTTAACTTCACCTGCGATAAGCTTAGCCTTAGCAGCTTCGATAGCTTCCTTTGTACCCTTTGCAGCTGCCTTTTCGTTGACTTCTGTAAGAGCTACAGAACCAGCTTCAAAGCCTTCGCACCAGTCGATTGCGATTTCCTTGTCGTTCTGAACTGCTTCGATGATGTACTTGTAGTAAGGAGTCCAGTCGATTCTTGAAGAAACGATGAATGTGTTGGGGCATGCAGCGAGTGTACTTCCGTTGTAAGAAACGTTGGGAACGCCTGCGTTTTCACAAGCTGTGGGAGCACCCATTGGGTCAGCGTGCTGGCTGATAAGTACACAACCGTTTTCGAGGAGCTTTGTAGCAGCTTCTTTTTCAAGAGCTTCGTCGTACCAGCTACCTGTGAACTGTACTTCCATAGTTACGCTGGGGCAAACTGACTTAGCACCAAGATAGAATGATGTGTAACCTGACATAACTTCAGCGTATGTAAAAGCACCTACATAACCCATCTTAGCTTCTTCAGCCTTGATTTCGCCCTTTTCAATCATTTCGTTAAGTTTCATACCTGCAGCGATACCTGCGAGATATCTGCCTTCGTAGATAGAAGCGAATGCGTTGTGGTAGTTCTTAAGACCTGCTGTATGAGCCTGTGTACCTGTAGCGTGACAGAACTGTACATCAGGGAATTCCTTAGCAGCCTTAATCATAAAGGGTTCGTGACCAAAGCTGTTTGCGAATACGATATCGCAACCCTGGTCAGCGAGGTCTGCTGCTGCTTCGTAACATTCGTTACCTTCGGGGATGTTTGTCTTGATGATGTACTGGTCGGGCTTAAGACCGAGTTCCTTTACAGCTGCTTCAGCTGCAACAAGGAAGTTCTTGTCATAAGTTGAGTTTTCATCGTGCAAGCAGATGAAACCGATTTTAACATCAGCACCCTTGCCACCATCAGCTGTTTCCTTTTTGTCGCCACATGCTGTAAGAACACCAACTGATGCTACAAGCATTACAGCAACGAGAAGAAATGAAAGTACCTTTTTCATTTTTTTACCCACCTGCCTTTCGGCATAAAAAATATTTATGTAAAGAATCTTTACATATCAAAATTATTTGCGGAATGCCAGGGAAGTATCGGTCATTGATTCAATAATTGCAAGAGAATCAACGCGGATGCCTTTTTCCCTTAATTCATCTC
>JAZRFX010000231.1:0-1864 GCA_045643845.1 Clostridia bacterium
CATCGTATTCGGCAGAAGCGCAGGTAAAAATGCAGCTGCTAAATCAAAGGGCGTAAATGTTGGTAAGCTTTCGCTTTCACACATTGCAAAGTTTGAAAAGGAAATCGCAGATGCAGGCAACAAAACTGAAACAGTTTCTCCCAAACTTTTACCCGACTACACAAGAAAGAAATAATCAAAAGAGATGCGTCGTACAAAAGTACGGCGCCTTTATCATATTTAGTTGAAATTATTGACAGACAATGATATAATAACAAATATAAAATAAAAAGTGTTTGATTGATGGTGGAGCTTATGAATATTAATGATTTTAAACAGCAAATTTCAACTGGTAAATATAATAATTTATTCGAAAAAATATACGGCGATTCTTCGGATGCAGTCGAGGCTCAAAAAGAACGCTATTGTAATGCATTGGATTCATTCGCATCGCTTTATCCCAAAAGGGGAGAAGTTGAGATCTTCTCCGCATCAGGCAGAACCGAAATAGGTGGTAACCATACCGACCATCAGCACGGAATGGTTCTTGCAGGTGCAGTTAATCTTGATGCTATTGCTGTTGTTTCATTCCATGACGATAAAATTATCCGCGTTAAATCTGAAGGTTATGAAAAGTTTGAAATATCACTTGATAAGCTTGCTCCCGATAAAAAAGATTCAGGAACAGCACTTATCATAAAAGGTGTCATTTCGAAATATAAAGAACAAGGAATCCTCGTAAATGGTTTTGATATGTACTGCACATCGGATGTCATAAATGGGGGAGGAATATCATCTTCCGCCTCATTTGAAACTTTGATTTGCACAATTATAAACAATCAGTACAACGAAAATAAAACGAGTCCATTTGAAATCGCGCAAATCGGATGGTACGCGGAAAATGTATTCTTTGGTAAAAAATGCGGATTGTTAGATCAGAGCGTAACTGCGTTTGGTGGGCTTGTTTCAATAGATTTTGCTGATAATGAAAATCCAGGTGTTGAAAAAATAGATTTTGATTTTAACAAACACGGCTATGCGCTGTGCCTTACCGATACAAAAAGCAGCCACGCGAACCTGACCGATGATTATGACGCAATCACGGATGAGATGAAAGCGGTTGCCAACTTCTTTAACTGCGATGTTTTAAACGATGTTGACGAGAATGTTTTCTATAAAAACCTTCCGCGCATCAGGGAAAAATGTCCCGACAGAGCAATCTTAAGAGCAATGCACTTCTTTGCTGAAACAAAGCGCGCGAAACTTGAAGTAAATGCGCTCAAGGAAAATAACATTGAAAAATTTCTTTCTTTAGTAAACGAATCGGGAAATTCATCCTGCGAATTACTTCAGAATTTGTATTCAACCAAAAATCCGCTGAATCAATCTATCCCTCTTGCAATTGCGATAAGTAAGAAAGTCCTTGAAGGTAAAGGTGCAGTAAGAGTTCACGGCGGCGGCTTCGCGGGAACGATTCAGGCTTTCGTGCCATTGAATTTAGTTTCCAAATACAAGAGCACTATGGAAGAAATCTTCGGGGAAGGGTCTTGCCTCGAACTTAAAATCAGACCCGTCGGTGGCATAAAAATATAAGTGGATTTTCAATAAAGAAAAGGCTTGTCAATAAGCGGGTTGGTCATAGAGATGAATTGGTTTTAGACTGATCTTTTCCGTTAATACTACGCAAAAAAATGGCGAAATACGCAAGTATTCCGCCATTTTTGTTTCTTGTCTTAAACGAAAAATCTCTATTCTAAAACTGCGAAGCATCCGAAAAATAGTAAGTTTGGATGTAGAACAAGGCAAAAATGTGAAGTTATCCTGACGGATTACAAGCATTTTTAACGCAGTTATACGCCAAAATCACTATTTTTGGACAATTAAT
>JAZRFX010000232.1:0-5735 GCA_045643845.1 Clostridia bacterium
GCCTGCAGATGCGGGAATAAGAAGTCCCGACTGCGCCATAAGTGTAAAAAGTCCGAGTGTTTTGAGCGAAACTGTCTTACCACCCGTGTTGGGACCTGTTATGACGAGAGTGTCAAAATCCTCGCCAAGATAAATATCGGTGGGAACAACCTTTTTCGCATTTATAAGCGGATGGCGTCCCTTTTTGATATTTATGATTCCGTCGGTGTTAAGCATTGGCATTGTCGCGTCAAGCTTTTGTGCGAACTTGCCCTTTGCAAACGCGAAATCGATTTCGATGATTGTTTTGTAGTTCTCTATTATTTCGTTTGAAAATTCCGCAACCCTACCTGAAAGCTCTACGAGGATTTTTTCGATTTCATCCTTTTCATCGCCTGCGAGCGCGCGGAGAGAATTGTTGATTTCAACCGCTGCCATAGGTTCGATGAAAAGTGTAGCACCGCTGGCGGAGCTGTCGTGAACGACACCGGGGACGCTTCCCTTATGCTCACTCTTTACGGGGATGACATATCTGTCGCCGCGCATTGAAACAATCGGCTCCTGAAGATATGTCGCGTAAGTCGACGAATGTACCATATTGTTAAGCACATCGCGGATTTTCGAGTGAAGTGTGCGCATTTTTCTGCGGATTGCAAGAAGCGTGGGCGATGCGTCGTCTGCCATTTCTTCCTCGCTTACTATTGCGGAAAAGATTGCGTTTTCAAGCTTTTTGTTGTCGGCAAGCGCCTCAAAAAGATTAGAAAGCGCGGGGAATTTTTCGGGAAATTCATCCTCGTCAAAATAGCTTTTAAGTCCGCGCGCCATACGAAGCGTGTGCGCCACCGCGAGAAGCTCGCCCATAGAAAGAGAGCCACCTGCATCGGCTCTTTTTGCCGCGCCCGTAACATTTTTCACGGGGCTTATCGGCGGAGCGCCTTTTTTGAAAAGGAGCGAAACCGCTTCGTCGGAAAGCGAAAGCATCGCCTTTGCCTCGTAGATATCGTCGGTAGGCAAAAGGGAGGCACAGCGCTCTCTCGTGTCGGAGCATACCGCGTTTGATGCAAGCATTTCCTTTATTTTGTTGTATTCAAGAACCGCTAAAGTTCGCTGCTCCATACTATCCATTCCTTTTGTTTGCTGTTATCTCTTAATATGCGCGGGCAAACCGTTTTCGTAAATGGGGGTAAGTTCGCCCTCGATAAGCGGACGCGCGTATTTTATAAATTCCTCGTTAACATTGTCGCCTTTTTCGTTAATCATATAGCGCGGAACCTCTTTCGCAAGGTTGGCAATTTCGGCTACATCGGCTGTATCAGTTTCGCAGATGTAGGGAGCATCTGAAACTCTTTTTAAAAGTGCCATCTTTCCGCTTTCTCCGTTTGCGGCAGCTTTAACTGCGGCAGCGCCTACGGCGAAGGATTCGTTGATATCGGTAAGTGATGCGATATGCGAAGCACAGCGCTGAACTGTCGAAAGCTCAACTGCGCGTGTTTTTATGCCGAGGTCGTTTTTAAGCATTGTCGCAATAGTTTGCGCAGTACCCGTCAGCATTGTATGACCAAATGCGTCGGTACCCTTTTCGCTTCCAAGCTCGCATACATATTTGCCGTCAGCAGTTCTTACGCCCTCGGAAACAGTTATTACGAGAGATTTGTTGCCTTCAGTAAGCTCTTTCACGCGGTTTTTAACATATTCGTAGTCAAAGGGAACTTCGGGAAGGAGAACCATTGCCGCACCTTCACAGTCATCGCCCTTTGCAAGCGCGCTCGCGCCTGTAAGCCAACCTGCGTCGCGTCCCATAATTTCAACAACGGTTACGCTCTTGAGGTCGTAAACGAGGCTGTCGCGGACAAGCTCCTTGGTAACAGTTGCAACGAATTTTGCCGCACTGCCGAAACCAGGTGTATGGTCTGTCTTTACAAGGTCGTTGTCGATAGTCTTGGGCACGCCCATAAACTTAATATCGGTATTTTTGAACTTGTTATACGCGGAAAGCTTTTTAACTGTGTCCATCGAGTCGTTTCCGCCGATATAGAAGAAGCCCTTGATATCATACTTTTCAAAAATCTCGAAAAGCTTTTCGTAGACTTCGTTTCCTTCCACAGGTTCGGGAAGCTTAAATCTGCAGGAACCGAGATAGGATGAGGGCGTTCTCTTTAAAAGTTCTACATCGCGCTCGTCCTTGAGATATTCGCACATATCAATCATATTTTCGGAGAGGAGGCCTTCAACACCGCCTACCATACCGAAAATTTTACCTTCGCAAAGGTTTTTACCCTCGCAGAAAACGCCTGCAAGAGTTGCATTTATAGCGGCGGTAGGTCCGCCTGACTGACCTATTACAATATTACCCTTAATTTTCATAAATATTTCTCCTTATTTGCCTAAAAATGCCGCGCCGATTATACCTGCATCGCCGCCGATTGTGGATGCTGAAATTTCAGGAATTCCGATTGTATCCGCGCCGAATGCGTATTTTTTTGCATATTCGCGGATGGGAGCGATGAGTGTTTCGCCCTCCGCCGAGATTGCGCCGCCGATTACGATTTCGTCGGGCTGGAAAATGTTTATCATATCAACAACGCCGACTGCGACATCCTCAATCCATATATCGCGGACACGCTCGGCATCCTTGTTGCCTTTTCTTGCAAGGTCGAAAACTGTTCTGCCCGTGATTCTTTCGCCCTCGGGGAAGTCTTTTATCTCGCCTTTATGCTCAATCGTTGTTTCGATAAGCCCCGTTACAGAGCCGTATCTTTCCCAGCAGCCGCGTCGTCCGCAGTTACATTCACGACCGCCTGCGTGGGTAACAACATGACCGATTTCGCCTGCGGCACCGTTTGTGCCGATGTAAAGCTTTTTATTTATGATTACGCCGCCGCCGATTCCCGTGCCGAGAGTTATGAAAAGGAAATTGTCGGACTTATTTGTACTGCTGTAATATTCGCCGAGCGCCGCGCAGTTGGCATCGTTATCCACGAAAACAGGGATATTGCCAAGCTCCTTCTGGAAAATATCGCGCGCGTAAATTGTGGTAAAGCCGATATTTTCAGCCTCGATAAGAAGTCCTTTTTCGCGGTCAACAACGCTGGGAGAGCCGATACCGATTGTCATTATGTCACTTGAAGTGATTTTCGCCTGCGCCATTGCTTTTTTCACACATTCGAGCATTGCATGGCTGAACGCGTCATCGTCATTACGCGGAGTGGGGATAGCGCATTTTGTAAGGATTTTTCCATCCTCGGTCACAACGCCTGCCTTGATACTCATTCCGCCTATATCTACACCTATGTACATAGAGATTTCTCCTTCCGAAATTTGGTTAAATATATTTTAATATATTTAAAGTTTTATGTCAATCAGATTCTATCCCACGAGCGCGGAACATAAATGTCGTTGAAGGTATAAATCGCAAAGCGGTCGCTCATACCTGCGATATAGTCGCATATTGCCCTTTCAACGCCCTCTTTCCACGCGATTTCCTGAAGATGAAGTGGCATAGCGCCGACATTTTCGTAGTAGTAATTAAAAAGCCCCTCGATAATTCCCGAAACCTTCTTTTCCTCAACCTTTGCCTTTGAGCCGATATAAACATGGTCGAAAAGGAAGGTGCGAAGACGAATCATCGCTTCCGCTACCTCGTCGCTCATTAAAATATCGTCTTTGCCCGTAGACGAATTTACAATGTCAAGTACAAGGGTATTTATCCTTTCGCCACTTGTTTTGCCGAGAGTGTCATTGATAAACGGCGGGATATCCTTTTCGTCGATAATTCCTGCTCTGCAGGCATCGTCAACATCGTGGGCGATATATGCGATTCGGTCGGCGATTTTTAAAATTTTTCCTTCAAGAGTTGCGCTTTCGCCATCGCCCGAATGATTTGCAATTCCGTTTAAAACCTCCCAGGTAAGATTGAGGTTTTCCAATTTCTCAACAGTCCTGATTGACTGAAGCGCGTGTGAAAATCCGCCCGGGCAAAGCTTATCAAGTGCGTTTTCGCCCGCGTGACCAAAGGGAGTATGACCGATATCGTGACCGAGCGCCATAGCTTCGGCTAAATCCTCGTTAAGGCGGAGGCTTCGCGCAATTGTGCGCGCTATCTGTGAAACCTCAAGCGTATGGGTAAGACGCGTGCGGTAGTGGTCGCCCTCGGGAGTTATAAAAACCTGCATCTTATGCTTTAAGCGACGGAAAGATTTAGAATGCAAAATCTTGTCGCGGTCGCGCTGAAACTCGGTTCGTATTTCGCAAAGGGGCATTTCCTCCCTGCGTCCGCGCGTCTTTTCCGAAAGCGTTGCAAACGGGGATAAAGTTTCCCTTTCAATTTTTTCCGTCATTTCACGAATGTTCATTGCCATTCCTCCAAAAAACAAAAAAAGGTGTAAAAATACGCTTTTTACACCTTTTAGTTTATAAAATTAGTCGCCAAAGCAGACACCGAGTGATCTCGCTACCTGTACGAGTTCGCTGTCGGGGTCAACCTGCTTGTTTTCCTGACCGATAACATCTTCAAGAGAAGCATATTCAATCTTGTCACCCTTTAAAACAACCATGTTGCCGAACTTGCCTTCCATAGCAAGCTCAACTGCAGCACAGCCGTAGCGGGATGAAAGAATTCTGTCGTGTGCAGATGTAGAACCACCACGCTGAATGTGGCCGAGAATTGTTGCACGAGCTTCGTTGTTGCAAAGCTCTTCAAGCTGATCCGCAACAACCTTTGCAATACCGCCAAGACGGATGGGATCGGGGCTGTCTTCACGAACGCGTGCTACAACGATTTCGCCGTCCTTGGGCTTCGCACCTTCAGCAACAGCAACGATTGCGAAATCCTTACCCTTTGCAAAGTCGTCCTTGATTTTTGCAGCAACCTTGTTGATATCGAAAGGAATTTCGGGAAGAAGAATAACATCCGCCGCACCTGCAATACCGCCGTGAAGTGTAAGCCAACCTGCGCCGCGTCCCATGATTTCCGCAACCATGATTCTGCCGTGGCTCTTCGCAGTTGTTCTGAGGCGGTCAAAGCAATCAGCTGCAACTGAAACAGCTGTATCGAAGCCGAATGTATAGTCTGTACAGTTAAGGTCGTTGTCGATAGTCTTGGGGATAGCGATAACATTTACGCCAAGGCGTGCAAAGTCGCGTCCGCTTGTAAGAGTGCCGTCGCCGCCAAGGATAAAGAGCGCGTCGATACCCTCTCTCTTAAGATTTTCAACTGCTGTAAGAGAAGCATCGCGGTAAACGATCTGTCCGTCTTTTCTGATAACTGCGCCGTTTTCATCGCGTGCGGGGTACTTAAAGAGATTGTCCTTGTTAGAGCTCTTCAAGATTGTACCGCCTTCGCCGAGGATTTCCTGAACGCTTTCAAGTGTAAGCGGAACGAAATCGCTGTGATAAAGTCCGTGGTAACCCTTTTTAATACCAACAACTTCAAGTCCGTATTTAGTTATTGCAGTTTTTACGACTGCGCGTATAACCGCGTTAAGGCCCGGGCAGTCGCCGCCGCCTGTGAGAATTGCAATTTTTTTAATCTGTGCCAATTTATGTTCCTCCACTTTCTAGATGGGATAATAAGCGATAGTATCTTCAATCTATACTATATTACTACACATTTAATCACATTTCAAGCAAAATTTTCAATAAATTCCCCATTTTTATAATAATTTCCGCATGTTTTGTGAAAATTTAAGAGGATGCCGACAGCATCCTCTTTAGTATGTTACTTTTTTTCGATTTTTATTTCGTCATTTTCGGCTTTG
>JAZRFX010000233.1:0-1760 GCA_045643845.1 Clostridia bacterium
CAGTTTTTAAGCTCCGTAGAATTTCCAATCACACAACCATTTCCTATGATAACATTTCCCCTTAAAAACGCACCCGAGCGGATTACACTCCCTTCTCCGATAATCGCACAACCTTCGATGACGGTGTTTGGATAAATCTTAACATTTTTTCCCACTAAAACGCCGTCTTGTATTTCTTTATACCCCGAAAGTCCGTTTTCCACGAGCTTTCTTATATGGGTTTTTATATCAGGAAGAATCTCCCACGGATATTCGCAAGTTTCAAAAAGTTCTATAAGATACGGGATTTTACAGTCAAATAATTCTTTTGTCTTTATACCATTACTCAACGCAGTATCTCCTCTCCGCTATCACATCGGCGATTTTTTGTGCATATTCCATACACTTTTCTATAGTTTCACTTTCAACCATTATTCTGATAACTTCCTCAGTTCCGCTTTGACGCAGGAGCACTCTGCCTTTACCTTTTATGATATTTTCAGTTTCCTGAAGACTATTTAAAACATCGCTGTCTGACATAACCGCGTTTTTATTTTTGACACGCACATTTTTGATGTACTGCGGATACAATTTCACGGGAGATGCAAGTTCTCCGAGTGGAAGCTTCGTGTCACACATTTCCTCGGCTAGCATAATCGCCGTAAGTATTCCGTCGCCCGTTGTTGCGTACTTTTTGATTATTATATGCCCTGAATTTTCTCCTCCGAGGGCATAATCCTTTTCCTGCATACGCTCATATACAAATTTGTCGCCAACATTTGTCTGTTCACATTTTATGCCTGCTTCACCGAGAGCTCCCTTCATCGCGCTGTTAGACATGATGGTAGTTACAATAGTGTTATTATTGAGCATTCCCCGTGATTTAAGGCGCTTTGCGAGAATATATAAAATTATGTCACCATCTATAATATTCCCGTTTTCGTCAACAGCTATGCACCTGTCAGCATCGCCGTCGAAGGCAAAGCCGATATCGAGATGCTGCTCTTTGACAATGCGACAAAGGTTTTCTATATGGGTTGAGCCACAGTTTTCGTTGATATTGAGTCCGTCAGGCTCTGCGCCGATAACTACTGTCTGTGCACCAAGCGCTGCAAAAACGGATTTTGCCATCATCCACGCTGTACCATTGGCACAATCAAGACCGATTTTAAGTTTTTTATATGAATGCGAAGCAAGGGATATAAGATATCCTATATAGCGGTTTCTTCCCGATGAATAGTCTACAATGCGACCTATTCTCTCTCTTGTAGGCAATGGAAGATCATCTCCAGATATTCCGAGAACGCCCAAATCTCCGTCTATATACGCCTCTATAAGCGCAACCACATTGTCATCGAGTTTTTCGCCGAATTTGTTTATCACTTTTATTCCGTTATCGTAATAGGGATTGTGCGATGCGGTAATCATTATACCGCAGTCAAATTCTTCCTGTCTTGTGACATAGGAAACGCTCGGAGTTGTTGTTACATGAAGCATATATGCATCTGCTCCCGATGCCGTTATTCCTGCCACTATGGAATATTCAAGCATATAGCTCGAAAGCCTTGTGTCCTTTCCTATAACGATTTTTGGACGATATTTATTTTTGCTGCATCCCGAAAGTTCGTTTGCATAATACCAGCCTAAAAATCTGCCGACCTTGTACGCCTGCAACGATGTTAGGGTAAGGTTTGCCTCGCCCCTGAATCCGTCAGTTCCAAAATATTTATTCCCTTTTTCCATGTTTTTTTCGGGTAATTTGATTTTATCCTGAAGAAGTT
>JAZRFX010000234.1:0-2349 GCA_045643845.1 Clostridia bacterium
TCCAAGTCCTGCGTAAACATACCCGACAGCTGACCGATAAGGATAGCGCCGTCCACCAGCGCTCTCTTCTTGGCAATCTTCAAGCAAGTGTTGGCTACATCAAAGCCGCTTGCGCTGCCGTTCTTTCTTTCGCGGCTGTTGGAAGAGCCTACGCCATCGGTGATATGGATGCCGTTCTTCCAAAACTCGCACTTGAAGCGGTAGAAGAAAAAGCCGCTTTCGTAGTCCTCAATGGCATTTTCAAGGGTGTAGCGGGTTTCCACGCCATAAGCCCACACAATCTTCTCAGCACCAGCCTTGTAAAGCACAGGGGTTTTGGTGTTGGGGATTTTACCGAAGTCTTGGTCGCGCACGATTTCAAGCTCTCTGCCGCAAACATTGACAGAATAGTTAGCGCTGCGCTTAATGGGGGTGACAACCGCAGGCGGTGTCATGTCGATAACAGACAGGTATTCGCTCATTTCTTTCTCCTTTTCGTGATGTCATAGATGTTGAGGCAATCGACAAACAAGGACGATGCCACATGGTCTATGTTCTTGATTTGATAAGTTCCGTCATTGGAAAGCATAAGGTCAAATGCTTTCTCTGCGGAAAAGCCGTTCCACTTGCGAAGAGCGCAAATGTAAGCGCTAAGCTGCGCACACATAGGGTACTTGTTGTAAGCGCCAGTTTTGATGTCAACCAGCACCTTTTCCCCGCCGATGTAACCATAGCGGTCAATCGTTCCCGCGAAGCCCAGCCCGTCATGGTAAACAAGGGTTTCGATGCCCTCCCACTTAGGGTTGTAGTCCTCCAAAAACCGCTGGTAGGCTTTGATGTAGCCTGCGGTGTCGGGTTCAATTTCGGGTTCTTCGCCATAGTCCATAAGCATGGTGGCTTGGTGTATTCTCGTCCCTCTGTCAGCGGCAATATCTCGCAGCCAAGGCTTGCCCTTTTCTGCTACATCCACCATCAGCGGACGGATAATCTCGGTGACGGAGGGGACGGCGATGCCATCTACTGTGTATAAATGGCGCTCTTCGTTGAACACAATGTTCATCGCTTTTTGCCTCCCTCATAAAAGTCCATCTTCTTTAGCCGCGCTACTGTCTTGCGGCGCTTAATGGCTTGCTCGATGAAGTAATCATCGACCATATCCTCTTTGTGTTTCGCCTCCCTCTTTTCCTCCAGCTTGCGCTCATGCTCCTTCTTCCATTCCGCATAGGTGGGGGTGTTGGTACACTCTCCCTCTCTGTGGCAAGTGGGTGTGCGCATGGTGCAGCCGAAGCAAGGGTTTCCGTTTTCCATTAGTTATCTCTCCAAAACTTAATAAGAGGCTCGTCTTCAAGCAGCGAGTTAAGGTATTTAATCTGCCCGATGGACAGCGATACAAGGGCATCACTAAGCACCTTGACAGCTTCTTCCTTGCAATCTCTGCAGCAGTAATCGCCCTCTACCATGTACTCGTGGCACTTTTCGGTTGTACAAAGCTCTGCTTTCTCTACTCCATAGCCAACGCAGGCGGGGCAATACTGGTGGTATTCTTCAAATACTTCGCCGCAATCTTCGCAGATGTAGTTATAAATCATCTTGTAAACGCCTCCTTGTACTTGAGTCCAGTTTCCGCAAGGATTTTGCTTGCCATCTTGCGGGAGGGCTTTTCACCCTCGCAGATAATTGCGTACATGGTGGATTTGCTCATGTTGCAGCGGCAGGCAAAAATGTAAATGCTGCCGTTGCAGTTCTCCGCAATGTACTTGGCAATGGCGGGGTAGATAATCGCGTTGCCTTTGTGCCGCTTGTTGATGGCTCTAAGCATATCCTGCCGAACAGATTCGGCATCATATCCAAGCGCTTCGGCAATCTCTTCCCAAGACTTGCCATCCAAGCGCATTTCAAACGCAAGTTCGCGTTCTTCTCTTGTCATCATTCACCTTCTTCCAGCCAATAAACTGTAGCCGTATTGTATTCCTGCTCATAGCACTCTTCGTGCGTGGGCAGGCAAATATCTACATGATTGCCTTTCACCCACCCGCCGATGTCATCAGCGGAAAAATACTGGATAATGCCATCCCCAAAGTCCACCATGACGGAAGCGCCCAGCGGGATAACGGCGGGGTCAACAGCGCAGCTCCAATTCGGTACAAGAGGTCTGCCGCTCTTTGTGATACCCAACCCCAAACCGCAGATATGCTTGTACTCTTCGGCGCAGTAGTAGGTGATACGGCAATTCCCAATCTTGGTTGCCTTTGCCAGCAGCGCTTCTTCGATAAGCATTTCCTCGCTGGGGTTTTCGTTGTACTCCACGCCCATCGGCTCGCCGCTGCTTTGGGGAACAGCCGCATCCCACGCAGCTTGCGCTTCGGGATA
>JAZRFX010000235.1:0-2820 GCA_045643845.1 Clostridia bacterium
CCATGCAGTATATCGCTCCCTACGCAGGTTGTGCAATCGGCGAATACTTTATGTATCAGGGAAAGGATGTCCTTGTAATTTACGACGACCTTTCAAAGCACGCGGTAGCATATCGTGCGCTTTCGCTCCTTATCCGTCGTCCCCCCGGACGCGAAGCGTACCCGGGAGATGTATTCTATCTTCATTCAAGACTTCTTGAGCGTGCAGCGCGTCTTGCTCCCGAATACGGTGGTGGCTCTCTTACGGCGCTTCCCATCATCGAAACGCAGGCAGGCGATGTGTCGGCGTATATTCCCACAAATGTAATTTCCATCACAGACGGTCAGATATTCCTTGAAACCGAGCTTTTCCACAGCGGTGTAATGCCCGCTGTTAACCCTGGTATATCCGTTAGCCGAGTTGGTGGTAACGCGCAGATTAAGGCGATGAAAAAGGTTGCAGGTACTCTTAAGCTTGCTTATTCGCAGTACCGCGAGCTTCAGTCATTCGCGCAGTTCGGCAGCGATCTCGATCCCGATACCAAGGCAAGACTTGAGCAGGGCGAAAGAATCGTTGAGGTGTTAAAGCAGGACAGAAATGCACCTGTCAGCGTTGAGCATCAGGTCGTTATAATCTATGCCGTTACAAACGGGTTCTTAAAGGATATTGCGCCCGCTGATGTGAAAGAATTTGAAAAAGTTCTCTATGACTATGTAGACAATTCATATCCGAAAATCGTTTCCAACATTGCCGAAACAGGCGCTCTTTCCGAAGAAACTGAAGAAATGATTAAAAAAGCGGTTACAAATTGTGTCAATAAATTCCTGAGGTGAAAATATGCCTTCAATGAAAGCAATCAAAAATCGAATAAAGAGCGTTGAAAACACGCGCCAGATTACGAAGGCTATGCAGCTTGTTGCCACAAGCAAAATGAGAAAGGCTAAAGAGCGCATTGAAATGAGCCGACCTTTCTTTGAGATTTTGTCCGAAACGCTTTCGGATATCGCTGACGGCACAAAGGACTTCTCCTCCCCCTTCACTGCGAAGGAAAAAGAGGGAAAGGCGTGTCATATCGTTATCGCTGGCGACCGAGGTCTTGCAGGTGGTTATAACAACAATCTTTTTAAATCGGTAAAATTTAACGACGGAGATATTATTTTCCCCATCGGCAAAAAGGCGGCGGAGCATTTTGCAAAGAAGGATATTTCTTTCTTTACTACCGAGTACCAGATTGCCGCCGATGTTGAAATTGCAGACTGTGATAGTATCGGAAAAGCCCTTTCGGATGCCTTTGAAAAAGGCGAATTCACTTCGCTTGACATCTACTACACGAGCTTTGTAAATATCATTTCACAGGTCCCCGAATCAAAGAAAATTTTGCCGATTGCGCCTTCCGAAGAAGGCGTAAAGAAAAGAAGTCTTATTGAATACGATCCTTCTCCCGAAGCGGTTTATGCAAAGATTGTCCCCCATTATATCAGCGGTATAGTATGGGGTGGTGTATGCGAATCAATCGCATCGGAGCTTTCCGCGCGCCGTATGGCGATGGAAAATGCGACCGACAACGCAGGGGAAATTATTGAAAATCTTTCTCTTACCTATAACAGAGCGCGTCAGGCGTCTATCACGCAGGAAATCACAGAGATTGTGGCGGGTTCGCAAACAAATTAAGAAAGGATGAAAATCCATGGCGGAAAAAAACATAGGCAAGGTAATATCAATTATCGGGCCTGTTCTTGATATTAAATTTGAAAACGGGAATCTTCCAAAGCTTCTCAACGCAATTGAAATAAAGGCTGATGAGCGTACAATTACACTTGAAGTGGCACAGCACATCGGTGATGATGTAGTGCGCTGTATTGCGATGAGCTCTACCGATGGTCTTGTTCGCGGTATGGAAGCCGTTGATACAGGAAAAGGAATCAGCGTTCCCGTCGGTGAGTGCACACTTGGAAGAATATTCAATCTCCTCGGCGAGCCCGTTGATAACCAGCCCGCTCCCGAAAATCCTGAAAAATGGGAGATTCACAGACCTGCTCCTTCTTATGACGAGCAGGAAAGCACTACCGAAATTCTTGAAACAGGGATCAAGGTAGTTGACCTTATATGCCCCTATGCAAAAGGCGGTAAAATCGGTCTTTTCGGCGGTGCTGGTGTTGGTAAGACCGTTCTTATTATGGAGCTTATCAATAATGTAGCCAAGCAGCACGGTGGCCTCAGCGTATTCTCGGGCGTTGGCGAAAGAACGCGTGAGGGTAACGACCTTTATAACGAAATGAAGGAATCGGGCGTTATCAACAAGACTGCGCTCGTTTACGGACAAATGAATGAGCCTCCTGGAGCGAGAATGCGAGTTGCGCTTTCAGGCCTTACAATGGCGGAGTATTTCCGCGATAGAGAAGGTCAGGATGTGCTTTTATTCATCGACAATATATTCAGATTTACTCAGGCAGGTAGTGAGGTTTCAGCGCTTTTGGGCCGTATGCCCTCCGCCGTTGGTTATCAGCCGACGCTTGCTACCGAAATGGGCGCGCTTCAGGAAAGAATTACATCCACTAAAAAGGGCTCTATCACATCCGTTCAGGCAGTTTATGTGCCTGCCGACGACCTTACGGACCCTGCTCCCGCTACGACATTCGCGCATCTTGATGCGACAACAGTTCTTTCAAGGCAAATTGCTTCGCAGGGTATTTATCCCGCAGTTGATCCGCTTGATTCACCATCGAGAATTCTCTCTCCCGATGTTGTGGGTGTGGAGCACTACGAAACTGCGAGAGCCGTACAAAAGATTCTTCAGCGTTATAATGAGCTTCAGGATATCATCGCAATCATGGGTATGGA
>JAZRFX010000236.1:0-6050 GCA_045643845.1 Clostridia bacterium
TTCTTATAAAGACCTGCTCCGGTTCTTTCTGAGTGACCCATCTTACCGAGAACACGTCCGTCGGGTGAAACGATACCTTCGATTGCGAAATCGGAGTTGTTGGGGTTGAATGCGATGTCGTTTGTTGCGTTGCCGTCAAAGTCAACATACTGGGTGATAATCTGACCGTTTGCGGCGAGCTTTCTGATGAGAGCTTCGTCAGCGATGAATCTGCCTTCGCCGTGTGAGATGGGAACGGTGTAAACCTCGCCCTGCTTTGCCTTTGAGAGCCAGGGTGAATTATTGGAAACAAGCTTTGTTCTTACAAGCTTCGACTGGTGTCTGCTGATGGTGTTATAAGTGAGGGTCGGGCAGGTTTCATCGGTGTCGATAATCTTGCCGTAGGGAACAAGACCGAGCTTGATGAGAGCCTGGAAACCGTTGCAGATACCGAGCATAAGACCGTCACGCTTTTCAAGAAGCTCTGTTACAGCCTGCTTGATTTCTGCGTTGCGGAAGAATGCTGTGATGAACTTACCTGAACCGTCGGGTTCGTCACCGCCTGAGAAACCGCCGGGAACAAAGATAATCTGGCTTTCGGAAACCTTCTTTGCGAAGTCTTCAACAGACTTTGCAATGCTTGAAGCGGAAAGGTTGTTGATAACAAAGATTTCTGCCTCTGCGCCTGCTCTTTCGGCATACTTTGCTGAATCGAATTCGCAGTTTGTGCCGGGGAATACGGGGATAAGAACCTTGGGTCTTGCTGTTCTGATTGCAGGCTTTGCAAATGTTGTTGCCTTATAATCAAATGTTTCAATCTTCTTTTCGGGCATTGCGATGTTGCAGGAATAGATATCTTCAAGCTTATCTTCGTAAACGGGAAGAAGCTTTGCAAAATCAACTGTTTCTGCGCCGTAGGTGATTGCAGCCTTATCGGTTGTGTAACCGAGGAGAGTTCCGCAGTCGGTATCGTCTGTAAGCTCGATGATGAATGAGCCGTAGGAATAACCGAAGATGTCTTCGAGTGAAACATCAGCAAAGTTGAAGCCGATGCCGTTACCCATAGCCATCTTGAGAACTGCTTCTGCAACGCCGCCCATAGCGGGAGTATAGATTGCTGCAGCCTTGCCTGATGTTACGAGTGAATATACTTCATCGTAAACCTTAAGGAGAGAAACTGTTTCGGGAAGATTGTCTGCTGTATATTCGGGCTTGAGCATAACAACCTTATGACCTGCAGCCTTGAATTCGGGAGAAACGATATTCTTGAGATCCTCTGTTGTAACAGCGAATGAAACAAGAGTGGGAGGAACGTCGATATCTTCGAACGAACCGCTCATTGAGTCCTTGCCGCCGATAGCCGCAATCTTGAGATCCATCTGTGCTTTGAATGCACCGAGGAGAGCTGCGAGAGGCTTGCCCCAACGCTTGCCGTCCTTCATGGGCTTCTCGAAATATTCCTGGAATGTGAGATAAACTTCGTTGAAATCTGCACCTGCGGCGATGAGCTTCGAAACGGATTCGATAACTGCAAGATATGCGCCGTGGTAGGGGCTCTTTTCTGTGATGAACGGGTTATAACCCCATGCCATGAGTGAGCAGGTATCTGTATCCTGCTTTTCAACGGAAATCTTATGGACCATTGCCTGGATGGGAGTGAGCTGATTCTTGCCGCCGAAGGGCATGAGAACGGTGTTTGCACCGATTGTTGAGTCGAATCTTTCGGAAAGACCTCTCTTTGAGCAGATGTTGAGGTCACCTGCAAGAGCGGTATACATATCGCTGAATGAACCGTCAATCTTCTTTGAATAATCTTCAAGCTTTGCGGGAGCGATATCGATATGCTTTTCAGCACCGTTTGAATTGAGGAATTCGCGGGAAAGATTTACGATTTCTTTGCCGTTCCAGGTCATTACAAGATAAGGATGAGCCTTTACAGTTGCAACAACTGTTGCTTCAAGGTTTTCCTTCTTTGCAAGATCGCAGAATTTTTCTACATCCTTACTTTCTACTACTACAGCCATTCTTTCCTGTGATTCGCTGATAGCAAGTTCTGTTCCGTCAAGGCCTTCATACTTTTTAGGAACTGCATTAAGGTCAATTTCAAGGCCGTCTGCAAGTTCGCCGATAGCAACGGATACACCACCAGCACCAAAGTCGTTACAACGCTTTATAAGACGGGAAACTTCCTTGTTTCTGAAAAGTCTTTGAAGCTTTCTTTCTTCAGGAGCATTACCCTTCTGAACTTCAGCACCGCAGTTTCCGAGAGATGAAAGGTTGTGTGATTTGGAAGAACCTGTTGCACCGCCGCAACCATCTCGGCCTGTTCTACCACCAAGGAGAATTACGATATCGCCGTCTTCAGGGCGTTCGCGTCTTACATTCTCTTCAGGAGCAGCTGCAATAACAGCACCGATTTCCATTCTCTTTGCAACATAGCCGTCGTGATAGATTTCATCTACCTGACCTGTAGCAAGGCCTATCTGGTTACCGTATGAGCTATAGCCGTTTGCCGCAGTTGTAACAATCTTTCTCTGCGGAAGTTTGCCCTGCATAGTTTCGGATACGGGAACAGTCGGGTCTGCCGCGCCTGTTACACGCATTGCGGCATAAACATAGCTTCTGCCTGAAAGCGGGTCGCGGATAGCACCACCGATACAGGTTGCCGCGCCACCGAACGGTTCGATTTCAGTAGGATGGTTATGAGTTTCGTTCTTGAAAAGAAGAAGCCATTTTTCAAGGTTTCCATCCTTCATAACATCAATTTTAACTGTACAAGCGTAGATTTCCTCAGACTCATCAAGTTTGGGAAGCTTGCCTGCTTTTTTGAGAACTCTTGTAGCAAGAGTTGCGATATCCATAAGGTTAACAGGCTTTGTTCTGCCGAGTTCCTTACGGTCGTTTATATATTCGTCATAAGTTTTTTGAAGAAGTTCGTCCTCGAACTTAACGCTGTCAATGGTTGTAAGGAATGTTGTATGACGACAATGATCCGACCAGTATGTGTCAATCATTTTAATTTCGGTAATTGTAGGCTCTCTATCCTCACTCTTAAAGTACTGCTGGCAAAAAAGAATATCGTCAATATCCATAGCGAGACCGCGCTCGTCGATAAACTTAAGGAGTTCTTCTCGAGAAAGAGCGCAGAATCCGTCAAGGATTTCAACCTCGGTAGGAATGGTATACTCTGTTTTAAGAGTTTCTACACGCTCCATACGAGCTTCGCGTGCTTCTACGGGGTTTATTACATATTTCTTTATGTTTTGCACTTCTTCGTCGGAAATTTTTCCGTTAAGAACATAGATTGTAGCTGTTTTAACTTCAGGTCTGTCACCCTTTGAAATTATCTGAATACATTCAGCAGCAGATGCGGCACGCGCATCGAACTGACCAGGAAGATATTCAACAGCAAACACAACATCACCTGCAGGACATTCTGTGTAGGTATTGTCGGTCTGAGGCTCGGAAAAAACAGTCTTTACTGATTTTTCAAAAAGTTCTTCTGAAATATTTTCAACATCGTAGCGATTGAACATACGGAGTTCTTCAATCCCCTTGATTCCAAGAAGGTCACGAAGGTCGCCCTTAAGCGCGCTTGCACCGTGGTCGAGTCCGTTTTTCTTTTCTACATATATTCTGAAAACCATGTGGGTTTCTCCTTTCTCATTTGTTAGCTGCAAGTGCTTTTGCACCGATATCTTTTCTATAGTAAGCGTTTGCAAAGGTAACTTCCTTTACAGTTTCGTAAGACTTCTTTATTGCGTCTTCAAGGGAGTTTGCTGTTTCGGTTACGCCGAGCACTCTACCGCCAGCTGTAAGAAGCTTTTCTCCATCAAGTTTTGCACCTGCAACATATATGTTTTTATCTTCAGGCATTGTTATTTCAAAGCCTGTTTCATATTTTCCGGGATATCCTTCAGAAGCCATTACAACACAGCAAGCACTGCCGTTTGAAAAACGAACATCGGCGTTCTTCAAGTTTTTATCGGAAATATGAAGCATAATTTCGAGAAGGTCGCTTTCAAGGAGAGGAAGTACAACCTGTGTTTCGGGATCACCAAAACGGCAGTTGTATTCAATTACTTTAGGACCGTTGGGAGTAAGCATAAGTCCGAAGTAAAGACAACCTGAGAAGCTTCTCCCCTCTTTATTCATTGCATCAACTGTCGGAATAAAGATTTTTTCCATACACTCTTTTGCGATTTCTTCGGTGTAATAAGGGTTAGGAGCGATTGTACCCATGCCGCCTGTATTAAGTCCCTGATCGTTATCAAGCGCGCGCTTGTGATCCATAGAAGAAACCATAGGAATAAGTGTTTCGCCGTCAGTGAAGGAAAGAACTGAAACTTCGGGGCCTGTAAGGAATTCTTCGATTACGATACTGCTACCGCTCTCGCCGAATACTTTATCTCCCATAATGCTCTTTACTGCGTCTTTCGCCTCTTCCCTGGTCTGCGCGATTATAACGCCCTTGCCAAGTGCAAGCCCGTCCGCCTTTACAACAGTAGGAATCGGTGCAGTTTCAAGATATTCAAGTGCCGCATTCATATCAGTAAACGCTTCGTACTGTGCAGTAGGAATATTATATTTTTTCATAAGATTTTTTGAGAAAACCTTACTGCCTTCAATAATAGCTGCAGCCTTATTGGGGCCAAAAGTTTTGATGCCCTTTGCGTTGAGCGCATCTACACATCCGAGAACAAGCGGATCATCAGGCGCAACAACTGCAAAATCAATATTGTTTTCAGTAGCGAACTTTACAATTCCGTCGATATCCTTTGCAGCGATATTAACACAAGTTGCATCTGCTGCGATACCTCCGTTACCGGGAAGTGCAAAAATTTCTTCAACTGATTTATTTTCATTTATTTTCTTTATAATAGCATGCTCACGGCCACCGCCGCCAACTACCATAACCTTCATAGTTTTCATTCCTCTCAATTATAGTTATTAGTGGTGGAAAAGGCGCATTTTTGTCATCGCCATAACCATGCCGTGCTTATTACATGCTTCTATAACATTGTCATCACGGATAGAACCACCAGGCTGTGCGATATAAGAAACGCCACTTCTTGCAGCGCGTTCTATATTGTCGCCGAACGGGAAGAATGCGTCGGAACCAAGTGCAACACCGCTAAGTGATGCAAGATATTCTCTCTGCTCCTTGCGAGTAAAGGGTTCAGGCTTTTCAGTAAAGAGTGTTTCCCAGATACCGTCTGCAAGAACATCTTCATAATCTTCTGAAATGTAAACATCAATCGCATTATCACGGTCAGGACGCTTTACTTCAGCTTTGAAAGGAAGATTAAGAACCTTTTCGTGCTGACGAAGATGCCATATATCCGCCTTGTTACCTGCAAGACGAGTGCAGTGGATTCTTGACTGCTGACCTGCACCAACGCCGATTGCCTGACCATCTTTAGCGAAGCAAACTGAATTTGACTGCGTATATTTAAGAGTTATAAGTGCGATTATAAGGTCACGCTTTGCATCCTCGGGCATATCCTTTTTATCAGTTACGATATCTTCAAGAAGTGCACGATTTATTTCAAAATTATTTCTTCCCTGCTCAAATGTAATTCCGTAAACCTGCTTGCGTTCAACAGGATCAGGAACAAAATCGGGATCAATTTTAATTACATTATATGTTCCTTTTCTCTTTGCTTTTAAAATTTCAAGAGCTTCAGGATCATAATCAGGAGCAATAACACCGTCTGATACTTCGCGTGCGATGAGCTTCGCACAGGTAACATCACATTTATCCGAAAGGGCAATCCAGTCGCCGAAAGAGCTCATTCTGTCTGTGCCTCTTGCTCTTGCATAAGCAGTTGCAAGTGGTGATTCATCAAGACCTTCAATATCATCAACAAAACAAGCTTTTTTAAGTGAATCTGGGAGCTTTACACCAACTGAAGCAGAAGTAGGGCTAACGTGCTTAAATGATGTTGCAGCAGGCATATGGAGAATATCTTTAATTTCTTTTACAAGCTGCCATGAGTTGAATGCATCAAGGAAATTGATAAATCCAGGTCTGCCATTCAAAATTTCAATTGGAAGCTCTGAACCATCTT
>JAZRFX010000237.1:0-2929 GCA_045643845.1 Clostridia bacterium
TATAGGAAGCGGCGGCTGGGGAACTGCTACCGCGCTTTTACTCTGCCGAAACTCTCACGAGATATGCTTGTGGTCTTATCTGAAAGAGGAAAGCGAAAATCTTCAGCGCGACCGCGAGAACAAGGAATTTCTCCCCGGTGTTCCTTTCGGGGACTATGATATGAAGTTTACAAGTGATATTGAAGAAGCGGCAGCATTTGGCGAAATCATCGTCTCGGCAGTTCCTTCAAAGGCAGTGCCCTCAACCGCACGCGCACTCGGAAAATGTGCAAATGGCAAGACACTTGTAAATATTTCAAAAGGTATTGATGAAGAAACCCTGACACGCCTTTCCGAAACCTTTGAACGCGAAATGCCTGATTCTGCTATTGCAGTTTTGAGCGGTCCTTCCCACGCGGAAGAAGTTGCGCGCTCAATTCCCACAACATGTGTTATCGCGTGCAAAGATATGGAAATTGCGAAAAAACTTCAGGATATTTTTATGACACCGACATTCCGCGTATATACAAACGACGATGTTGCAGGCGTTGAATTCGGCGGTGCACTTAAGAATGTTATCGCTCTTTGCGCAGGTGTTACCGACGGTCTTGGCTTCGGTGACAATACAAAAGCGGCTCTTATGACTCGCGGATTGCACGAAATTACGCGTCTTGGCGTGGCTCTTGGCGCAAAGAAGGAAACTTTTTCCGGACTTACGGGCATCGGCGACCTTATAGTGACCTGTACATCTATGCACAGCCGTAATCGTCGCGCAGGTATTCTTATCGGTCAGGGCAAATCCCTTCAGGAAGCGCTCAACGAAGTGCATATGACTGTTGAGGGTGTATGTGCTACCGAGGCGGCATATAGACTCGCAAAAAAGCACAATATCGAAATGCCTATTGTTACTGCGGCATACCGCGTACTTTTCGAGGGTGCAGACCCCCGCAAAGAAGTACTTTCACTTATGACACGCGATAAAAAAAGCGAGGCTGATTTACTTTGAAAATTGCAATAATCGGCGGCGGTGCAAGTGGTATCGCTACGGCAATTTATTCAAAACGAAATAACGAAAAAAATTCTGTCACTGTGTTTGAGCGCAGTGACAGAGTTTTAAAAAAGCTTCTTGCGACGGGAAATGGCAGATGCAATCTTTCAAACGAAAGTATCTCGCCTGAAAATTATTTTTCCCACGATATTGCTGATGTTTCAAAAATACTTTCTGCCTTTACTCCCAACGAAGAAAGGCAGTTTTTTGAAAGCATCGGTCTTTTGTTATGCTCGGAAGACGGCAGGATTTATCCGTATTCAAAGCGCGCAAACGCCGTAAGCGACGCGCTTCGCTATGAGTGCGAAAGGCTTGGCGTTATTATCCGCACGAATGCTTTCATAAATAAAATAGAGAAAAAGGGCGAAAAGTTTATAATCCTTGGCGAAGCGTTTGACAAGGTTGTTATTTCTTGTGGTGGTTTTTCCGCGCCTTCTTTCGGCACGGACGGAAATTCCTTTACGCTTTTAAAATCGCTCGGACATACAATTTCAAAAACTTCCTATGCTCTCTCTCCCGTCAAGGTCAGGGAAAATGTAAAATCACTCAAGGGCATCCGCACAAACGCGACACTTACGCTTATAAACAACGGCGAAAAGGTCCGCGTTGAAAAAGGCGAGCTTCAGCTTACCGATTACGGTCTTTCAGGAATTGCAATTATGCAGCTTTCAAGACTTTGCAAGGAAGGAAGCATTATTGAAGCCGACCTTATGAGCGTATTTTCAAAAGAAAAGCTTGAAGAATTTTTAACTGAAAGAACACGCACTCTCGCCCATCTTAAAGCGGATGATTTTCTATCGGGAATACTTCACAAAGCACTTGCGCAGTATATCCTTACAAGATGCAATATAAAGGCAAATTTGCCTGCAGGTAATCTTACAAAAAAGGATATTAAAATACTTGCAGGAACTATAAAATCGCTTTCATTCACAGTTAATTCAGTAATTGGGAAGGAGCAGTCGCAGGCAACAAGCGGTGGCGCTTTGCTTTGCGAATTTGATACCGAAACGCTTCAGTCCAGAATGGTAAAGAATCTCTACTGCACGGGCGAGGCGCTTGACTGCGTTGGCGATTGCGGAGGATATAATCTTCATTGGGCGTGGGCTACGGCATATATAGTAGGTAAAAACTTATGATTAAGATAACAAATCTTCATCTTCCAATTAAATATACCGACGATGATATTAAAAGCGCGATAAAAAAGAAGCTTCGCATCGGCGACTACGATATTTTATCGTTTGAAATTATCAAGGATTCGATTGATGCGCATCGCAGAGGCGAGGTGCATCGTTGTATAAGTGTGGCGGTTAATTTGCGCGGAGAGGCGCGTTTTTACGAGGTCAAGGGCGTGGAAAAATACGAAAAATATCAGTATGAGTATCCGCCCGTATCCCGTCTTGAAATGCGCCCCGTCGTTGTAGGAAGCGGTCCTGCGGGACTTTTCGCGGCGCATATTCTTGCAGTATGCGGCGCACAGCCTATTGTCCTTGAGCGCGGAATGGATGTCGATGCACGAAAAAAAGCCGTCCTCGGCTTTTTCGAAGGCGGTGCGCTTGATACTGAATGTAACATTCAGTTCGGCGAAGGCGGTGCGGGAACATTCTCGGACGGAAAGCTCAATACGGGAACAAAAGATCCCCGTCAAAGAAAGGTTCTTGACGAATTTATAAAGCACGGCGCACCTGAGGAAATCGGATATATCGGAAAGCCTCATATCGGCACGGATTTGCTTACGGGAATTATCAAGAATATGCGTAACGAAATTATTTCCCTCGGTGGAGAATTTCGTTTTTCGTGCAAGCTTGAAGATATTTATATAAAAGATAATAAAATCACGGGCGTAAAAACAAGTCGCGGAGATATTGATACCGACACCGTCATTCTTGCGACAGGTCATAGCGC
>JAZRFX010000238.1:0-6506 GCA_045643845.1 Clostridia bacterium
TGTTTCTCTTCATTTCTGAAAGCGCTGTGCCTACATTTTCGATAGTTTCCTCCGACGTATCATTGGCAACTGCATTCACAATCTTCTGCAGCTGCTCACCGCTGATTTCGCCTTTATTGTATTTTTCATTTGCCTCGCGAAGCTTTTCACGCTGAACGTAGAGCGAGCCCACAACATAGGCATCACGCGAAACGTCCTTACAGGTCACTCGGTTTTTGTAATCCGTGTTCCAGAAAAGGTCCCAGGTCGAAACATCCTCGTACTTAATCGTTTCGGGGTTATAGAGGAAGCCGACCGTACCCCACATATACGCAACTGCGTAGTCCGTCCAGTCGTTTTTTGCGAAAAGGTCGGAAATGTAGGGGGAAACATACTTTCTATAGTTTTCCATTTTGGAAATGTCAAACTTTTCGACGGAAATTGCATCGTCTGATCCATTTTTCGTTGCGAGAAGCATCTTCTGGATTATGTAGTCGGACGGACAAACAAGGTCGTAGCTCGTCTTCCCTGTGCGGAGGGTGTTGAGCATTGTTTCATTCGTTTCAAATGTATCGTACTGCACGCGTACTTTTTTGCCTGTACGCTTTTCATAGTCCTTTTCCCACAGCTCCATTACGGAGTCGGCGATTTTCGCGCCGTCATCATCCTTGCCTTCATTTATGTAGTCCTGCCAGTTATATACGCGCAGAACCTCGGTTTCGGCAAGGGCGGAGGGGGTATAAAGGAAAAGAAGAAGCATACAAAGGAGTAATGCATTAAATCTTTTCATTTTTCTTTTCTCCACTGCTTTTAACATTTACAATTATGAGAACCAAAAGCGCAATAAGAGTAATTACCGTGGTAAGTGCGCGAAGTGACGGGGGAAGTGTTCCCTTCTTACTTGTGACGCCGTAGACATATGTGCTAAGCGTTTGGAAAGCCGTGTCGCGCGTAAACGCGGTTATGATATAGTCGTCAAGCGAAAGCGTGATTGACAATATGAATCCTGAAAATACACCCGGCATAATTTCGGGAAGCACGATTGAGCGAAGAGCCTTTTTCGGCGTTGCGCCAAGGTCAAGTGCCGCCTCGTAGATATTGGGGTCCATCTGCATCAGCTTCGGGCGGACGGAGAGTACCACAAAGGGAATCGTCAGTACCACATGGCCGACAAGAAGCGTGATAAAATTAAACTGCACGCCAAAGAATACGAAAAGTATCGTAAGCGAAAGCGCAGTTACGATTTCGGCATTCATAACGGGGATGTTGCCGATGCCTTCCATAATTGCCTTTGTACGCTTTTTGCTGTAGAAAATACCGATTGCGCCGAGCGTTCCGAGGATTGTGGAAACGAGCGCGGATGAAATTGCAACAAGGAAGGTGTTGTAAAACGCCTGCATAATTTCTTTATCGCGGAAAAGCGTGCGGTAAAGGTGCAGGCTGAAGCCGTCCCAGTTGCCGATAATCTTTGTGTCGGTGAAGCTGAACACGATGAGGAGCAATATCGGTGCATACATCACAAAAAGGAGGATGTACACATAGAATTTGCACAGGAAATCGATGATTGAAAACTTTTTCATTACCACAGACCTCCTCTCGCATCTTCTTCGGGCGCGGCATCGGTGCAAAGTGAGCCGAACGCGATAATTGCAAGCATAATAAGTGCAACGAGGCTACCTATATGCCACAAGCCCTGGTCAAAGTAAAGCTGAATGCTGTTACCGATAAGGGAAATTTTTCGCTCGCCCATAACATCGCTTATAACATAGCTGCTCATAGTAGGCATAAATACCATTGTCGACGCCGATACAACACCAGGCATAGTCATCGGAAGTATTGTGCGGAAGAATGTCTGCACCTTGTTTGCGCCGAGGTCGTAGCTTGCCTCAATAAGCGAAATATCCATCTTCGTCATTGTCGTATAAAGCGGAAGAATTACGAAGGGAAGGTAGTTATAAACCATACCCACCATTGTCGCAAGATACGGATGCTCGCCACCTGAAATTCCTATCCAGAAAAGAAGGTCGCGCGTTGCCGCTGTTCGCAGTACGAAGTTAATCCACATCGGCATTACGAAAAGAAGTACTGTCGCCTTGCCAAAGCCGAGGTTTTTCTTCGCAAGGAAGAATGCGGCGGGATAGCCGAGGAGCAGGCATACTGCCGTATTTGCCATACCTATAAATATACTGAACATCAATGTGTTGATGTTGTGACCGCCTGAAAAGAAGGTCTTGAAATTTTCAAGAGTCAGCCTTCCGCTATCATCGGTAAAGGCGTATGCCACGATGAGAAACAGCGGAATCACAACAAACAAAATCAAAAATATTGCGTAAGGTACGGCGAGCGTTTTTCTGGAAAAAATGTTACTTTTTCGCATACTGCTTCGCCTCTCCCTTCAGCTTTATTTTTATGTCTTCGGGGGTTACATTAAGACCTACAAGGTCGTTTTCGTCGTAAGTGTATTCGGTGTCGAGGACGAAATCCTCATCCTCCGCGGTGCGGATGGTGAGCTGATAATGGTCGCCCTTGTAGATGATGGATACGATTTCGCCGCGAACGATACCTTTTTCTTCATCGTCGAGGATTTCAATCGCATCAAGACCGATTGTAGCCACAACATCGGCATCGGTAAAGTCGTACTTTGTGCCGTCGGGGCCTACAACATAGCCTTCCTCGTCAACGGTTGAATCCTTTACAAGGGTTGTTATATCGCACTCGAACGGAGTTTCGGAAATAACAACGCGGTTATTCTTGTCAATATATGCGTCGTTGTAGATGTTGGCGGTAAGTTCCTTTTTCATAATATGAATGCCGTCGGGCTCAATGTCGAAGTAGTATGTACTGCCCACTTCAAAGCTGCGCGTATCGACAACGACAAGCTCGTTTCTGCCGACCATCAGGATATATTCGTAGTGAATACCCTTGAAAATCTTGCTGACAATCTTACCCTTTGCCATACCTTCGCCTGATTCCTTGATATGAACATCTTCAGGGCGGATTACGATATCAACCTTTTCATTTTTGGGGAATTCATCAACGCAGTCAAAGGTGTGATTTATAAAGCGAACCTTCATATCGCCCTTATAAGTACCGCTGTAGATGTTGCTTTCGCCGATGAAGTTCGCAACGAAAGCGTTATTCGGCTCGTTATAAATGTCCTCGGGAGAGCCGATCTGCTGAATCATACCATCCTTCATAACAACGACTGTGTCGGAGAGGGTGAGCGCCTCCTCCTGGTCGTGCGTTACATAAATAAATGTGATGCCGAGCTTTTTGTGCATCGCCTTAAGTTCGAGCTGCATATCCTTACGCATCTTGAGGTCGAGCGCGCCCAAGGGCTCATCAAGGAGCAGTATTTCAGGCTCGTTTACGATTGCGCGAGCGATTGCGATTCTTTGCTGCTGACCGCCCGAAAGGGTGGAAATATCTCGGAAATCGTAATCTTCAAGGTCAACTATCTTAAGAGCCTTTTTAACTTTTTTATCTATTTCTTCCTTTGTAAGATGACGCATTTTTCCGCCGTCCTCAATCTTTTTGAGCTTAAGACCGAAAGCGACATTTTCATAAACATCCATATGGGGAAAAAGCGCATACTTCTGGAAAACTGTGTTTACGGGGCGTTTATAGGGAGGCAATTGTGCAATATCTTCTCCGTTTAAAAGGATTTCGCCGCCTGTCGGAAGCTCGAACCCTGCAATCATACGGAGCGTGGTCGTTGTACCGCAACCGCTGGGCCCGAGGAAGGTTACGAATTCGCCTTTTTTAACGCCCAGCGAAAAATCCTCGACAGCGTAGGTCTGACCGAAGTGTTTGCACACATTTTTAAGTTCAATAATTACTTTTTCTTTCAAATTGAACACCTCTCAAATAAAAAATGCAGGTTGTGGTTACACAACCTGCATAAAATCAGCTGAAAAAAGAGACCTCAAAAAAAGGGAGCTTTCTCACGGATTTCGGGCATACAGAGTCACTACTCTTATTGACCATTTCACAAGTTTGCATAACGCATTTCGGTTATAAAGTAACCAACTTATAAAACTGAGCTTTTAACTCAATCAATAACAAGGCGATTTCTCGCCAATCGGCAGTGGACCCGGCTGTCCGTATGGCCTTAACTCTTACGAGTGGTCCGAATTAATTCTTTTATCATTATACTACTAAAAGGTAGGTATGTGTCAAGAGGTTTTTGAACTTTTTTTGTCGAAAGAGTGGCGTTTTCAAAATATCTATTGCATTTTCGCCGAAAAAAGTATAGAATTATAAGGTATAAAAGGAGATTTCCTATGATTATTAAGATTGCAGGACTTATCATTGATGTAAAAAATAAATATAAGCATTTTGAAGATTATTGCAGAGAGTTTGAGTTTGAGGGAAAGCCTCATTTCTCGGTAAAGGTTCCCGACAAGGTGATGCGCGAGGTTATAAAGAAAAACCCCGATTTTTCCGACGGATATCTTGAAACACTTGAAATCTATCGAATTATTTGCCGTAAAATCTTAAAGTATGACGCTATGCTGATGCACTGCGCCGCCGTTGCAGTTGACGGCGAGGCGTATCTCTTCACCGCGAAAAGCGGTACGGGAAAAACGACGCATATCAATTTGTGGCGCGAAAAATTCGGCGACAGATTCGTTGTTGTAAATGGAGATAAGCCAATTCTTCGCATCCGTAACGGGAAATTCTTCGCCTGCGGAACTCCGTGGCGCGGAAAGGAAAACTACGGTCATAACATCGTCGCTCCCGTCAAGGCTGTGTGCATACTCGAGCGCGGCGAAAAAAATGAAATAGAAAAGATAGCTCCTCACGAAGCTATCTCTACAATGCTTACACAGACTCTGCGTACAAATGATATGTATGAAATGGAAAAAATGCTTGTTTTGATTGACAAGCTTCTCGCATCGGTTCCATTTTACCGCCTGCGCTGCAACATGGAAAAAGAAGCGGCGGATGTGTCATTCAATGGTATGCAGAATTAAAGCTTGAAATCAAGTGGATCAAACATAGTGGTATCAAGCGCGCGCACTCTCGGAACGCGTGGCGCGAAGGGGTTGAATACATATTTTTTGCAAACGGAGGAGGCTTTAACCTCGCCCTTGTATTTACATGTATAGACCTCGCCGTCTTTTGCTGCAAACTTGCAGTAACGACAAGTATCGGTTTCTTTAAGTTTTTTTGAGAAAAGTGCCATCAAAATCGCCTCCGATACCATAATAACACAGTTTTTTACAATATTCAACTCAAACAAGGAGTATTTTATGAAAGTTGAAAAAATCGAAAGTTTTAAGATAGACCACAACAAATTAAAAGAGGGCATCTATGTTTCCCGAATTGACGGCGATATTGTGACATACGACCTTCGCACGAGGAAGCCTAATATGGGCGACTACATGGATAATGCCACAATGCACAGCGTGGAACATATGATTGCGACATATATCCGCTCGTCTTCTCTTTCCGAGGATATAATCTACTTCGGGCCGATGGGTTGCCAGACGGGATTTTACCTGCTTGTGAGAAATGCGGAAAACGAAAAAGTGCTCGCGGTTTTGAAAGAAACGCTTGAAAAGGTTATAAATCACGAGGGAGAGGTTTTCGGCGCATCGCAGATAGAGTGCGGAAACTACAAAAATCTCGATATAGCCCTTGCGAAGAAAGAATGTAAAAAATATCTTGAAATCTTAAACGGCTATACGCCTGATTTTAAATATGAGTGAGGATAAATTATGATAGGTATTATCGGAGCTATGGACATTGAGATTGAAAAAATCAATGCCCGACTCGAAAACAAAAAAGAAGAAGTTATAAGCGGTGTTACCTATACGCAGGGAACACTCGGAAAATGCGAGGTTGTGACGGCAATTTGCGGAATCGGTAAGGTTTTCGCCGCAATCTGCACGCAGACAATGATTCTCCGCTACAAGCCTGATGCAATCATCAACACGGGCGTTGCAGGAACACTTTCCGACAAGGTAGGCGTGCTTGGTACAGTTGTTGCGACGGCACTTGTTCAGCACGATATGGACACCACCTATTTCGGCGATCCGAAGGGGCTTATCTCGGGAATAAACATCGTGGAATTTCCTGTCGATGAGGCTCTTGCTGAAAAAATTTGCGAAAGAATTGATACCCCCTACATCCGCGGTGTTATCGCATCGGGCGACTGCTTCGTTGCGGATACGAAAAAGAAGGAAAACATCCGCGACACATTTGGTGCCGTGGCGTGCGAAATGGAAGGCGCCTCCGTTGCCCATGTGTGTTATATGAACAAGGTTCCCGTTTGTGTAGTCCGCACTATTTCCGACGGTGCTGACGGCGACAAGGTTTTGAGTTATGAGCAATTCCGCGAAAAGGCGGCAGACCTCATTTCAAATATTATAATAAATACGATTGGAAGGTATGAAAAATGAAAAGTATAGTTCTCGCGGCAGGTTACGCAACAAGACTTTACCCCTTGACTGAAAATTTCCCCAAGCCTCTTTTAGAAGTTGCAGGAAAGACAATTCTGGATCATCTTCTTGATGACCTTG
>JAZRFX010000239.1:0-2017 GCA_045643845.1 Clostridia bacterium
CTTCTTGCGTTTTGTGGTCGGTGCTGCTTTTTGACGACCCCTATCAAGTACGGTAGTCGCCGTTTATCTTGACATAATCATAAGTCAAATCACAACCCCAGGCGGTTGCTTCTGCATTGCCGTCATTGAGTGCGATTATGATATTTATATCTTTTTCAAGAAGAACTTTTTTTGCAACTTCTTCGGAAAAATCAATTCCTGCACCATTTTTGCATACTGCGATTTCGCCTGCTTTTGATGAGAATGAAACATCAATCTTATTTACATCCACATCAGCACCGCTGTAACCGATTGCGCAGAGCACTCTGCCCCAGTTCGCGTCAGCGCCAAACATTGCCGCTTTAAGAAGTGATGAACAGATAACTGATTTCGCAACAGTCTTTGCGCACTTTTCATCCTTTGCGCCTGAAACTGTACATTCAAGCATCTTTGTAGCACCTTCGCCGTCGCCTGCAATCATTTTGCAAAGGTAAACTGTAACTGTGTTAAGAGCCTTGCAAAAGATTTCGAAATCTTCACCTTCACCATCAATCATTTCGTTCCCTGCAAGACCATTTGCCATAACGGAAACCATATCGTTTCTAGATGTATCTCCATCAACACTTACCATATTGAATGTCTTTTTGATGTCAGCTGAAAGTGCCTTCTGAAGCATAGCAGGGGAGATAGCAGCATCGGATGTGATGAACACAAGCATAGTTGCCATATTCGGATGAATCATACCGCTGCCCTTGGCAATGCCTGCGATTTTGCATTCCTTGCCGCCGATTGCAAAGCTTACTGCGATTTCCTTCTTCACAGTATCAGTTGTAAGGATACCTTCGGAAGCGTAGTCGCTGTGCTCGGCACTTTTGCCAAGTCCCTTTGCAAGCTCGGGGAGGCCATTCTTAATAGGCTCAATATCAAGCTTCTGACCGATAACACCTGTTGAAGCTACGATAACATCCTTTGCATCAATGCCGATTTCCGAAGCTACAAGCTCGCACATCTTTTCAGCAACCTCAATGCCGTCTGCGTTACAAGTGTTGGCATTACCGCTGTTGCAGATAACTGCTTTTGCATAGCCGTCAGCGATATTGTTCTTTGTAACTGTAAGGGGAGCACCCTTAACGAGGTTTGTTGTGTATGTAGCGGCTGCCGCAGCGGGAGCATCACTTACGATAAGTGCGATGTCACGCTTTGTGCGATTCTTACGGATTCCGCAATGGATACCATTTGCGCTGAAGCCCTGCGGTGCACAAATACCGCCTTCTATTATCTTAAACATAGTTTTTCGTCCTTTCTCACAGTATGTCAAGCATTGCATCAGGCTCTTCGCCCATTACGATGATCATACATTCAAGCGCCGCACCCGACGCGCCTTTGCCGAGGTTGTCGTATCTTGCAATAAGGAGGATTCTGTCTTCGTTTCCTTCTACAGTTATCTGCATAGAATCCTTGAAGGAAAGCGCGTTTGCACTGATAAGTCCTTCTTCGCTCATATTTTCCTGATACTTAACAATCTTGCCTGTATATTTTTCTTTGTAAACATTCTTTATATCTTCGATTCCGAATCCGTCTTTAAGCTGACTCTTGAACACGGGGATTGTAACGACCATACCGCTGTAAAAATCAGAAACGATGGGGCAAAAGATGGGAGCGTTTTCAAGTCCTGTCACCTTTGCCATTTCGGGAAGATGCTTATGCTTTTGACCGAGCGCATACTGACGGGGTGCATCGAGAAGGCTTTCTCTTTCGCTGTCTTCGTACTGGGCAATCATACTCTTTCCGCCGCCGCTGTAGCCTGTAATACTGTGGCAGGTCAAAAGTGCGTCTTTATCCAAAATCCCTTTTTCAATCAAAGGATATGTAAGTGCGATAAATCCGCTTGCGTGACAGCCAGGCACTGCAATTCTTTTTGCATTTGCAACTTTTTCGAAATGTTTTTCGGAAAGCTCGGGGAAGCCATATGCCCACGCGTCGTTTGTTCTATGCGCCGTTGATGTATCGAGCACAACCACATTTTCATTTTCTATCA
>JAZRFX010000240.1:0-5175 GCA_045643845.1 Clostridia bacterium
CGTATCTTTTTCAAAGCTTATCACGGATACAACTCTTTCCGATTGGGAAAATCTTTTCTCTATAAATGTGACAGGCACATTTTTGGTAAGCAAATGCGCCGCAGAGCATATGATTAAAAACCACAGCGGAAAAATCATAAATATAAGCTCTATCTGGGGAATAGCTGGAGCTTCTTGCGAAGCGTGCTACAGCGCATCAAAAGGCGCTGTAATAACCTTTACAAAGGCGCTTGCAAAGGAACTCGGACCATCGGGAATAACTGTAAACGCAGTTGCTCCTGGCTTCATAGATACCGATATGAATAAAAATATATCTCCCGAGGACCGCGAGGCTTTCCGCGATGAAACTCCCCTCGGTAAAATAGGAACTCCTGAAGATGTTTCTAATCTTCTCTTGTTCCTCGCATCTGATAACGCCGACTTTATCACAGGTCAGGTAATCGGTTGCGACGGCGGAGCAATTCTTTAATAAGTAGTAAATAACAAAAAATAATCCTCCTACATATAATGAAAGTGGGCGATGCCTACTAATTATATAGGAGGATTTTTTATGGAAGAAAAACTTACCGCTTCCTTCGGCTGCAAGGAAAAGGTTTGCATACAGACTGATAAAATATACGATTCCTGCAGAAGCAAGGAATGCATCGAATGTATGAGGGTGTACTTAACCGAAACAGGTCAGGAAATAATCGACCGCGCAGTTGATGTCAAGTGTCGCAAGGCAGAGGTAGTATGGGTGTTCAGTGATGTTGAAAAAATGCCCTTTAACCGCGGATATTATACAGTTGACCTTACATTCTTCTTCCGCGTGTCACTCGACGCCTACACAGGTGTTTCGCGCCCCGTGACAGTAGAGGGTGTTGCTACCTACAATAAAAAGGTAGTTCTTTTCGGCAGCGAGGGTAGTGCAAAAATATTCACTTCAAGATATAAAAAGGACAGCTTTGATCCTCAACTCTGGCAAAAAACCAATATGCCCAAAGCCGTTGTTGAAACACTTGATCCTATATCGCTCGGCGTAAAAATTGCAGAGCCAAGAGAAAAATGCTGTCACTACGGCGAGGATGAAATTGATGTGTGCAATATCCCCGACTGCGTATGTAGAGTATTTGAAGACCGCTTCGTAAACTGCCGTGATGAACAAAGAAGGGTTTATATTTCGCTCGGACTTTTCACTATCATAAGACTTGAAAGAAGCGTTCAGCTTCTTATCCCTGCTTACGATTTTTGCATTCCCGAAAAGGAATGTGTAACAAGCTCTCCCGACGATCCGTGTGAAATTTTTGCCAATATCAATTTTCCTATTGACGAATTTTTCCCGCCCGTAGAGGACTGTCTTAAAAATACTGCACCCGACTGTTGCTGTAGCGAAGACTAAAAAAAGCGGTGTGAATTTTCACACCGCTTTTTTAATAGCTTAAATTAGCATATTGCCGTTCCTTCGGGAATAGCATCATCAACAAAAATTACTTTACATCCGCAAGCGTTGTTTGTACCCGCAAGAAGCATACCATTACTTGTAACGCCACAAAGACGAGCACTTGCAAGGTTTGCCACAACGATAATCTTCTTTCCAACAAGCTCTTCAGCTGTGTAGTCGTGCTTGATGCTTGATACGATTACTCTTTCATCGAGTCCGTCAAAAAGTGTAAGCTTTAAGCAGTTGTTTGACTTCCTGATTTCGTTAACCTTCACAATCTTACATACACGAAGGTCAAGCTTTGAGAAAGCATCAATATCAATTTCTTCCTTGATGGGCGCTACGGGATCGGGCTCGCCGTAAACCTTTTCTTCCTTTACTTCTTCAACAACTTCTTCCACGGGAGGATTCTTTTCAATCTCTGTCATGGGAGTGGAGAAATCGAGAAGACTTAAATAACTGTCCTTATCAACTGCGAAGAGGAAGAGATAAAGTCTTGGACCGCGTTCCTTGTCGATAATAAGCTTATAAACATTCTTGAAGAACTGTCCCTGAATACCCTTAAGTTCCTTGGGATCCATATCTTCGCCGAAAATCTTCTTGGGAATAGCGTAAAGCTCCGCATTAAGGTCGTCAAGTGTATAACCGTCGGTCTTAAGAAAATCGCAAAGAAGCTCGATTTCCTTCTTTTCTTCGTCTGTAAAGCTGTTATAAAGCTCCCAGTTACGATATGTGCGAAGACGGTTAACATTTTCAGGAGAACACTGTTCAAGCCAGTATTTAGCTCTCTCAAGTCTGTCAGCGAAATCTTCGTACTTGTAGGGAGTACCAATCTTTTCAAATACGATTTCAAGCATGGGAACATTGAAATTAACAACACTACCGAGCTGAACGAGAAGGCTCATCGGAACTGTAGCAGGCTTTCTTCCTTCAACAGTTGTGTTGTACATTACATCCTTTGTATGCTCATCGGCAGTACCGTCTTCCCAGGCTGTCTGCATCTTGTCAAATTCAAAATACTGACGAAGGATACCATCATCAAAACAAAAATCAAACGCCTTGAGGGGTTCTGTCTTTGAGTAAAGCCACAAAATAACTTCAGGCTGATAAAGCTTTAAAAGTGTGTCGGGAGTAAGATTAAGTCCTGATGAACCTGACATCTTACCTGTTGTACCCTTGATACCAATGAATTCATAACCCTGGAAGATAGGGGGCTCAAAACCAAAGATAGCCTTTGAAATATCCTTACTTGTATCATAACTGCCGTGTCTTGCAGCGTGATCCTTTCCGCCTGGCTCGAAGTCTACGCCTTCATACATCCAACGCATAGGCCAGTCAATCTTCCACGCAAGCTTACAGTTGAAATCCTTTGTGAAATCAAATTCGCCCTTATGACCGCATTCACAAGAGAACTGTGCAACTGTGCAGTCGTCTGAAATTGAATGAATCTTTGTAGTGTCCTTACCGCAGATGGGACAGTAGATGCTTACGGGGTAATATGCCTCGCGTTCGCCTTCCTGAGCCTGCTGTGTACGATGTGAATCAAGAATATCGAAAATCTCGCCACGCTTACGAAGTGCGTGGAGAATGTGCTCTACATACTTACCGCTTCTGTACATCTCTGCCTGATGACGGTAGTCCATATCAATGCCGAATTTTACGATAGACTGTTCAAATTCCTTCTCGAAATATTCAGCGTAAGTTTTTATTTCAGGTGCATCGGCAAAGGGATTTTCAACATCCGCATAGGGCTTGCCGATATGCTGCTCAAAATCATCGCGTACCTTTGCAACATTTACGGGAACTTTTCTGAGTCTGTCAAATTCGTCCCAAGAGAAGAGAAGACGAGCTTTTTTACCCATTTTGCGAAGCGCTCTTACAACAAAGTAGCTTGTTGCAATATCGCGGAAGTTACCGATATGAATAGAACCGGAGGGACTGATACCTGCGGCACATACATATTCTTCTTTATTGGGATTTCTCTCAATAATTCTTTGTGCTATTTCTTCTGACCAATGCATAATTCATCATCCTTTTAAGTAAATTGCATATTACCAATAATTATATATCTATTTTGCTGTTTTGTCAATTATTTAGGAAAAATACCTTGACATTTATAGCAAAATATGACATAATAACAACTGATATTTTAATATTGGCTATGTGAAGTTTGCAGGAAAGTGGCTAAAAGCCTGCCGAAGGAGTAACACTCTCAGGAGCAATTTTTGTAAAGACTGCATACGGATAGCTCTCCGGAGAAGTCCGCTTCTTATATTAAGAAGCAAAAGGATGCCGAAGGTGCAAGGCGTGTAGTGCGCTAATCTCTCAGGCAAAAGGACGGAGTAGGTAAGTTCAATGTATTTTTGTTGAAAATTACATTTTTCTTCCATTTTCCGGAGCTATTGATTTTTATCAATAGTTTTTTTATTTATTTTTTTAGGAGGTTCTTTCGACATGGAAGAAAAAATTTTATCAATTGTTCAGAATCTGAACGCGTATCTCTCAGACTACATTCTCATTTTCCTTCTTGTAGGTGTAGGTTTGTTTTTCACCATTAAGACTCGCTTCGTGCAGGTTCGTTGCTTTGGCGAAGGTATGAAGCAGGTTTTCGGCGGAATCAAGCTTCGCGGTGGTAAGCAGGAAAGCGGTATGAGTTCTTTCCAGGCGCTTGCAACTGCTATTGCGGCACAGGTTGGTACAGGTAATATCGTAGGTGCTTCAGGTGCTATTCTTACAGTTGGCCCCGGTGCTATCTTCTGGATGTGGGTTATTGCATTCGTCGGTATGGCTACAATTTATTCGGAAGCAGTTCTTGCTCAGGAAACGAGAATCAAGGATGAAAAGGGCGAAATCATGGGTGGCCCCGTTTACTACATAAAGAAGGCATTCCCCAACGGCTTTGGTAAATTCCTTTCAGTTTTCTTTGCAATTGCAACCGTTCTTGCACTCGGCTTCATGGGTAGCATGGTTCAGTCAAACTCTATCGCGCAGACCTGCAACACAGCTTTTGGTATCCCTGTATGGGTAATGGGCGCTGTTGTTGCTGTTATAGCTGCATTCATTTTCATTGGTGGCGTTAAGAGACTTGCTTCCGTTACTGAAAAATTAGTTCCCCTTATGGCGGCTCTCTATTTAATTGGTGGTGTTATTATTCTTGCTATCAATATCAAGGTTCTTCCCGAAACTTTTGGTATGATATTCAAGTTTGCATTCACTCCCAACGCCCTTATCGGTGGTGGTATCGGTTACGCTCTTAAGACTGCTATCAGCCAGGGTGCAAAGCGTGGCCTTTTCTCAAACGAAGCAGGTATGGGTTCTACACCTCACGCTCACGCTGTTGCAAATGTTGAAACTCCTCACAAGCAGGGCGTTGCAGCTATGATCGGTGTGTTCATCGATACATTCGTAGTTCTTACAATGACAGCTCTTGTTGTTATTTCATGTCTTTATGTAGGTAACGGTCCTCTCGCAGGTGCAACAGGCGAAACCTATCAGACAATAATGGATACAGCCCAAATCACAAAGACAAATGCTATGCAGATGGCTTTCTGAGGTGCAATCGGTTCAAAAAATGTTGGTAACATCTTTGTTGCTATCTGCTTGTTCTTCTTTGCTCTTTCAACAATTATCAGCTGGAACTTCTTCGGTAAGATAAACTTTAACTATCTCTTCGGCAAGAAGGCGCTTATCATATATTCCGTTCTTACAATCGGATGCGTATTCCTTGGATCAATCGGTTCAAACGACCTCGTTTG
>JAZRFX010000241.1:0-4295 GCA_045643845.1 Clostridia bacterium
GGAAGACATATTCATCATATGAAAAGCAAGTCTTACCGCACTTTTATGCCCGATACCAGGGAGTTTATTAAATTCGTCTATAAGTTCCTGTAGTGATGCGGGATACATTTACTTCAACTCCTGAAAAGGAAAATACTTAAAAGGGCTGGCACGGTGAGTGCCGCGCGAGCGAAAGCCCTTCGCTCGCAACGAATGCTTTTGCGAAGCAAAACTTTTGTTGCGAAAGGATGGCGTTGCCATCCGCAATTAGAACAATCCTGGGATATTAAGTCCGCCTGTAAGACCTTTAAGATTGTTAGCCTGCGCTTCGTCAGTCTTGCGAAGAACTTCGTTTACTGCGGAAACAATCATATCTTCAAGCATTTCTACATCATCGGGATCAATAGCGTCGGGAGAAATCTTGATTTCAAGAATTTCCTTGCTGCCGCTTGCCTTTACGCTTACAGCACCGCCGCCTACACTTGCCTCAAACTCCTGCGCCTGAAGAGCCTCCTGAGCCTTAAGCATTTCTTCCTGCATTTTCTGAGCCTGCTTGATCATATTGTTCATATTACCCATGCCGCCCATACCCATATTTCTGGGGAAACCGCCTTTTGCCATATTAAAACATCCTTTCGTTTATTCTATATTTGTGATCGGAAGATTTAAAATATCCTCCAATGGATCGTGCTCTTTTTTCTGCGTTGTAAAGGAAAAATCGCTCTCGAGCCTTGCAACAGTATTTGCATCAAGCCCTGTGTGTGCCTTCACCGCGCTGTTTATTTCCGCGATGCCGTCCTGAACCATATCGCAAAACGCCCTTCCGCCATCGTCGGGAAAGGTAAGGGCAAGACGCCCGTTTTCTTCGCGGAGAGTGGCGTTGCCAAGCGCCGTGAAAAGAAGTATGCTTCCCGAAAGGTCATTTAAAACCTCGGGCCACGCGCCCTTTATTTTGGAAAGAAATTCGCTCGGGGGAATATCTTTTTTCGGTTGAGGCTTGGGAGTAGCTTCTTTTTTCGGTGCTTCAGCCTTTTTTGCGGGAGCTGTACTTACAACAGGGGCAGCAGCCACAACACCGCTTTCGATTTTTCTTTCAAGCTCGGCAATTCTTGATAAAAGCGCATCGATGCTCATATCATTATTTTTAGAGCAAAGCTTTATAAGTGCGCTTTCAAAAACCACCCTCGGACTTGTCATAAAACGCGCAACCGAGATTGATTCGGAAAGAACTTTAATTGCATAAAGAAGCCTTTCCGTCGAAAAATTCTTTGCAATTTCTTCGAGCTTTTTATACTCATCCTCGTCAAAATCGCTTTTTGATTTTCCTGAAACGGATATAATGAGCATATCACGCATTGCGCGGATAAGTGTTTCCATAAACGGGGCGAGGTTTTTGCCTCGTGAACAAACATTGTCGATACATTCAATAACGCCCGAAACGCTGTAAGACGCGATATGTGCGCAAAGCTCAATCGCCGAGTCGTTTTCCGCTCTTCCGAGAAATTCCGAAACGAATTCCGAGGAAACCTCTTTTTCGGGAGAAATACACGGCTCAAGCGCGGAAAGTGCATCACGGAGCGAGCCGTCAGCGTGGGAGGCAATCATACGAAGCGCCTTTTCCTCCGCCATAATGCCTTCAGCGTTACAGATGTATTCAAGTCTGCCATAAATATCATCGGGCGTGATTCTCTTGAAATCAAAGCACTGACAACGCGAAGAAATTGTGCCGAGAACCTTGTTCGCCTCGGTCGTGGCAAGTACAAACTTGACATGAGCGGGAGGCTCTTCAAGAAGCTTCAAAAGTGCGTTGAAAGCATCACGGCTGAGCGCGTGAACTTCGTCGATGATATATATTTTATATTTTGTAACGGCAGCGGTATAGCTCGCCTCCTCACGAAGGGTTCGGATGTTGTCAACACCGCTGTTGCTTGCCGCGTCAATTTCAATAATATCCATAATACTGCCGTTTTCAATTCCCTGACAGGTAGCGCACTTGTTACAGGGATTGCCGTCGATGGGATTTTCGCAGTTTATGGCTTTACTGAGAATTCTTGCAGTAGAGGTTTTACCCGTTCCGCGCGTTCCGCAAAAAAGGAAAGCATGGCCGCATACATTGTTCTTTATTTCGTTTTTAATAGTCTGGGTAACATGCTGCTGCCCAACGACATCGTCAAAAGTTTTCGGACGCCATTTACGATAAAGTGTCTGATGCTCCATACCAATACCTCCTTTAAAAGTAAAGGGATAAAAACAAAATGTTTTATCCCTCTTGAAACTATCAATTATGATGTGATTCAATCCATATCGTTGCGAGCGACATATCACATCGAAGATATATCACACCGCGCGAGCGGTATATCACAAATTCCGTCAGGAATTTATATCACTACAAACAGTTTTTAACTGTTTATTTGCCGTACACCCCGAAATCGACATCCCTTTATGTGCGGAAATCATCCAGTTAGCTCAAACCAGGCACCCTCGCGGCACATGACGGAGACCGCTTATTGCTGCTCGGTTCCCCGCCTGACAAGGTTCACGGGCCGCCATTGCGCAAGACCCAATCGTCAACACCACTTAAATGCTCCAGCCACACAAAAAAATGCCTCAATCGGGGATATAACCTCCGCTATAGCGGGTTGCGGATACAGGGCGCCGCTACCTCCCCGGCTGGTACAGCCCTATCAGTATAACACACGGGGACAAATTTATCAATAGTTTTAAATAAAAAACTTTACTAATGGCTTTTTTTGTGGTACAATATCATAAACAAATATGCAAATTGCTACTATTTAATATATTAAGGAGTGTTACCATGAGCGCAGAACAGAAGATTTTTACCTATAAGGGAAAACCCATGGTTCGCCGCGGAGATACTATTTACTACGGCGATATGAAGGAAAAATATATCATTATTTTCACAATCAAGTCAAAGAAAAAGGTAGGCGACCTTGAAGTTGCTGACAGCGTTACAATCGATTTGTGTATGAACCGCGGTGTGGGTAAGGAAAAGGTTATCAAGAAAGCAAACCGCGAAAGCCTTTTTGAAGCAATCGATATTGCAGAATTCTGGCTCGAGGATGCAATCGAAAACGGCTAAAAACAAAACTGCCAAAATCGAGGTTCACGCCCCGATTTTGGCTATTTTAACATTAAGGGGTTATCCCCTTAATAATCCCCTCTACTATTAAGGAGTGTTTTAAATGTTAAAGGAACAAAACTACTCAATGCTTGCCGACTTCTACGAATTTACAATGGCAAACGGATATTTTATGAATGACTACTCGGAAAAAATATGTTATTTTGACCTTTATTTCCGATCCGTTCCCGATGATGGTGGTTTTGCCATTATGGCAGGTACCGAGCAGGTTGTGGAATATCTCAATAATCTTAAATTTGACGACGAGGATATTGAATATCTCCGAAGCAAGAAGCTTTTCGACGAAAAATTCCTTGCATATCTTCGCAATTTCAAGTTTGAGTGTGATGTATGGGCAATGCCCGAGGGCACTCCCGTATTTCCCAACGAGCCTCTCGTAATAGTGCGCGGCCCCGCTATTCAGGCGCAGCTCGTTGAAACGATGCTCCTTCTCCTTGTGAATCATCAGACACTTATAGCAACCAAAACGAATAGAATTGTCCGCGCCGCTGACGGCAGGGCAGTTATGGAATTCGGCTCCCGCCGCGCTCACGGGGCAAGCAGTGCAATATTAGGCGCAAGGGCGGCATATATCGCAGGCTGTGTTGGTACGGCAAACACTCTCAGCGATGAGCTTTATAGCATCCCCGCTCTCGGCACAATGGCGCACAGCTGGGTGCAGATGTTCCCGACCGAATATGACGCATTCCGCGCGTATGCCGAGGTTTATCCCTCAAGCTGTACGCTTCTTATCGACACATACAATGTTCTTAAAAGCGGACTTCCAAACGCTATAAAGGTGTTTAAGGAAGTCGTTGTGGCAAAGGGATTCCGTCCCAAGGGCGTGCGTATCGACAGCGGCGATATCACATATCTTACTAAAAAAATCCGCAAGGAGCTTGATAAAGAAGGCTTTACCGACTGCGCGATTGTTGTATCAAACTCGCTTGACGAATATATCATCCGCGACACTCTTTCAAACGGAGCGCAGATTGATTCCTTCGGCGTAGGCGAGAGGCTTATTACGGCGAGAAGTTGGCCTGTTTTCGGCGGCGTGTACAAGCTTGTCGGCGTTGAGGAGGACGGAAAAATCACTCCCAAAATCAAAATCAGCGAAAACGCCGCAAAAATCACAACCCCCGATTTCAAGCAGGTTTACAGACTTTATGACAATGAA
>JAZRFX010000242.1:0-10025 GCA_045643845.1 Clostridia bacterium
ATAACGGGAGCCGTAGAATTCAATGCCGTCAAATGTAATATTTTCTGCATTTGTTATATGCATAAGCTGCGGATATCCCCATCTGCCGGTAGAGTTTCTGCGGTCGTTTGCCATTTCGAACACGTCGTCCGCTGTAAGCTCATAAGGTGCGTAGTAGTAAATGCACTTATCAGTCTGATTGAAATAGTATTCACCGGGAACATCCATTTCCTCGGGAAGGTTTACAACAACTACACGAGGTCCGAAAATTGTACCGGAAGTGTTCGGATAGTACAGGGGATGAGTTCCATCGATTGTGATATACTTTGTAGTTGTTGTTGAAAAAGTAGCTTGTGTTTTTTCAGTCTCAACTGATGTGATTTTTGTTACCGCTGCACGATAAGAATCGTGGAGGTAGCCTGCGAGGAAGGCATCATTAATCAAATGCTGCTCATCCCACTTTTCAAAATTCATCTTGCCAGTAAAGTCAATATCAAGACTGTCTGAAAGTATACCATCTTTAAACTTGTAGAACAAAAGTTTGGGATTAGTACCGCTGTTATCTACAACTCCGCTGGCACCGTCAAATGCAACAGAACCATTATTGGGGTAGCGGCTCAAATTCTGTCTTTTTCCGTTGAGGTAGATGATAGGAGGATCAATTGTTTTCGACTTGTTTGCTGCGCCACTATAATTCATCGAGAGTACTGTGTATGTACCGGTCTGTTCCCCTGCGGAGTTAGTTATCGGCACTTCATCTGCAAAGCCGGCTGCCTTCATATCGAGCTTATAAATCATTCCGCGGGATTTTTCGGGAATTCTGTTATAAACATCGCCCTCGGTCAGTTTTGTGATGTACTGATGACCAACTGTTTTCATGGAAGTGAATACAGGCTTATCATCCTTGGATGCTGCAGCAAATGTGATACGATGACCTGTTCCTGCATTAGTACCAGTGTCTGAGAACTGAATACGGGTATTCTCTATACTGTACTTACCGCCAAGAAGCAGTATTTCAACATCAGTAGTCTTGGCTGCTGTGAGGGCTTTACTCTTTGCAGTGCTCCAGTCATACGGACTTTCTTTTGTACCCTTGTTGCTTGACTTACCGTTGGGTGCTGCATAATATACGGTAAGATATCCGCTCGAAACAAGGAAACTACGAAGGGTGTCTTCCTTTACAACGCCGTTGCAGGAAATAACGCACGGAACTGCGCGGTCTGTTCCCTTGGGAAGCTTTACTGTCAAGGTGTATTTTCCCGCATTTCCCGCCTCAACCATATTTGTATAAAGCACCTTATTCATTACAGAGCCTGTTGATGTGGCAAGGTCTGCCATTGTATAGCCTTCATTCAACACGAAAACCGTTACGAGGTCGCCTGCCACTGCTCCTTCAAATGTTCCCGTTAAGGTGTATGAGTCATATTCCTCGAGCTCTGTTGCGAGCGCCGTTACACCGAGTGCCCCCATCAAAAAGCACAGTAGTAATAATACCGAAGTAAACTTTTTCATCTCTTTTCTCCCTTTGTCTTCTATATTTTTAGTGAATTTATAATCCTTCATTCACGGTTTCCACATACGCAGTTCCGCATTGTTCGGGTCCGTAGTATGTGAAAATCTTGTTTTGCGGAGGAAGCTCTTCCATATGTCGGAAAATTTCTTCAATTCGGAAAAGTTCGCTCTCCTTATTTCGTTTAAGCCACAGCTCGCGGTAAGTTTTGAGCCATTTTTCCGTGTCGGTCCATCTTTCAGGGGAAAGTCCCATATGCTTTGCGAAAAGTTCCGCCATTATTGCGGTACCTTCCATTGCGCTTATGAGTTCCTGTCTGAATTCGTCCCTCTCCCACTTTTGCGCGGAGAGTTCTTCGATAAGCGCCTTTGCCTCTTTCGGTGCTTCAAGAACCGCTTCCGCCTCGGGATAGGTTGACCACGGGAATTCCAATTTGTTGAGAAGGTTTGAATAATATCTTACGAAGCGGCAAAAATTCGCTTTTTCGTGAATCGCGCTCGCTTTGTAAAGATACTCGCATCCGTCGTCGTTTTTGTAGATAAGGCAATTTGTTGCCTTTTTGAATTCGTCGTCGATAACATTGTCAAAATCCCACGACATTTGCGCGCCTGCTGCGATGCCGAACATTGAAAGTTCAATGCTGCAGGGGTGTCCGTAGTCGCCCCAGTTGGTGTTAAGCATACCGCCTGCGGAATATTTCTTTCCGTATTGCGCCATTGCGTATATATTCCTTTCGGAGTTTCGGGGATTTTCGATAAGTCTGAAATAACTGCACACACTCGGCGAAACAAGTTTCGTAAAGTTTGTGTTGCCGAGTTTTCTTATGCGGTCCTCGGGAGGATTCGGGTCATAGCCCCAGCAGAGCATTACGACATCCTCGGGAAGTTTCGCGGTGCGCTCGGGGTTATCAAGGAACACCTGATCCGCCCACATCATAACCTTTTTGCCCTTGCTCTTGACATAGGCAATTACCTCGTTCATAAAGTCGAAGTAAAGTCCGTCAACATCAATTCCTGCTTCCTTACGCGGTCCGCGTGCAAGGTCGAAAGGCTCGTCACCGCATATATTCACATATTCGGAAGTGAAGTTTTCTATGTACTGATCAATAAGACTCTTTACAAAATCAAGGCTGTCGGGGTGTGTCGGGTTTATTGTATGATGCCTCATTCTCTCGAGCCAAAAATTATAGCGTGGCTCGTAATTTACAATTTCTCGAAGATGAGCGTTCTCGGGAAGACTCAAAATGTCGTGCATATGTCCGCAGGTTGCAAGAGAAGGCACGAAATCAATAAAGTTTTCGCGGCAGTATGCGTCAAGCTCACGGATTTCTTCGGGAAGAAGCATACACTCATCCCCGATTGAGTCATACATCTCGCGGAAGGGGAATGCATGCTCCATATTAAACTGGAGGTTGTTGAGTTTGAAATAAGCCAGATCGTCGATGAACTTTTTCATCGAATCAACAGTGGGCACTCTGCCACGCGTTACATCGTGAAAAAGAGCACGGAACTCGTTTTTGGGCTTATCCTCAATTTCAAGAGCGTGAATTTCGTCGTTTTCGAAAATCTGGCGAAGCGTCTGTATAGCGTAGAACGCACCATTTATGCCATCGCCCTTAATCCTGATTTCCTCGTCCGACACGCTGAGGCTGTAGCCTTCTTCCCTCGTGTCTTTGTATTCGATATAGAGCGGTATTGCACACTCGCCTGAAGGGAGTTTCGCCGCCGCCTTTATAAGGCGTGGGTCAATATCCCCGTTTGCGAGTCTTACCGCGCGTTTTTTAAGTTTTTCTGCTTTTTCAAGAAGCTTTTGCGGTGTCGGTATTAAATACATAGTTTTGCCTCGCTATATATAATAATAAATATATATAGCTATTTTAACATATTAGAGCGCTTTTTGCTATTTCTCAATATTCACTTTTCTTTACTCTCTATTCACTTTTGATGTTTTGAGCCGTTTTTTGTCAAAATTGTTGACACCGTGCATTAAAGTAATGTATAATTATACGCAATATACTTATAAAAAAGGTGATTGATTTGAAAAGAATCGCATTGGTCATCAATTTTGATAAAGAAAACGCAACACTTATCGCGGAGAAGCTTATAAAGCTTCTTTCGGGAAAGGCTGAAATTTATTCCTGCCTGGAAAATGCTGACGCTCTTCCCGATGTTATCTGCAAAAGCGAGGATGAGTGTTTCGCGCTTTGCCCTGTTGTTGCGGTATTAGGCGGTGACGGCACAATTATTTCCACGGCGAAAAAGTGTGCTCGTTACGGCAATATTCTTGTGGGAATAAATACTGGCAATCTCGGTTATTTATCCACGATTGAGAGCGCAAATCTTGAGGAAGCTGCAAAAATTTTGCTTTCCGACGATATTCATTACGAAAACAGAGATATGTTATGCATAAAGTTGTTTAAGGATGGTAAGTTGCAGAGCACTACTCACGCTCTTAACGAGGTCGTTATAATGCGTGACAAGTCGCGTCTTGCAAACTTCAATGCATATGATGAAGGCGGAAAGGTCGTTTCATCCTATCGTGCGGACGGTATAATTGTCGCAACGCCTACAGGTTCTACTGCATATTCACTTTCTGCAGGCGGTCCCGTTGTATCGCCCGACGCGGATGTGATGATTCTCACGCCTATTTGTCCGCACACTCTCCGTGCAAGGAGCATCGTTTTCCCGCCCAAGCCTATTAAAATAACGGCTGACAGCGATGCGGAGGTTACAGTTGACGGACAGTTTTTCGCAAGTATTTGCGGCGGCGACTTCCTGACGGTTGAAAAATCCGAATATGTAACAAAGCTTTCGCACAGCGAATTGAGTTTTTACGATATTTTGCAAAAAAAATTATAAGAGGTATTTGTTATGAGAAATAAAAGACACTCGGCAATTCTTACGCTTATAAAGGAAAATAACATCGAAACGCAGCAGGAGCTTACTTCTCATCTTGCGAAATTGGGATTTGAGGTAACTCAGGCAACAGTTTCAAGAGATATCAAGGAACTTCGTCTTATAAAAAGAAGCAGCAGTGACGGAAGATATGTCTACGCGCCCCACGCCGAAGAGGCAAAAAGCGGTGTATCCGACAAAATGTCACTTATTCTTCAGAAGAGTATCACAGGCGTTGATTATGCGCTTAATACGATTGTTATAAAGACTCTCGCAGGTATGGCGCAGGGTGCGGCAAGCGTTTTAGATGCGATGCAGTTCTCGGAATGCCTTGGCACAATCGCAGGCGATGATACAATCTTTATAGTTACAAGAAGCGAAGATGCTGCAAAGAAGCTTTGCAAAGAACTTCGTGATTTGGGGAAATAAGTTATGCTTACAGGTCTTGATATTGAAAATATTGCTGTTATCGAGCATTCCTCCGTTGAATTTTCGGAGGGACTTAATATAATCACGGGCGAAACAGGTGCAGGTAAATCGCTCCTTATAAATTCGCTCAATATGGTTCTCGGTGCGCGTTCCACACGCGAACTTATCCGCGAAGGTGCGCCTTTCGGCAAGGTATCCGCGACATTTTTTTGCAAGGATATTGACAATTTCCTTGAGGATTGCGGTATCGATTCCGACGAAGGAAATATTATTATAACGAGAAAAATATACCCCGACGGCAGAAATCTTTGCCACATAAACGGCTGTGCAGTCAATGTGTCACAGCTTAAGAAAATTGGCGAAAAGCTTATCGTAATCCACGGACAAAATGATACGGGCGAGCTTTCCGACACATCTACACATATCCGTTTCCTTGATGCTTTTGCTGAAAACGATGCACTTCTTTCCGAGTATAAGTGCATTTATGATAAGTTAAAAGATATAAATTCCACTCTTTCCAAGCTTGATGAGGATGAAGCCGCTCGCATACGCGAAATTGACTATCTTTCTTATCAGGTGGAGGAAATCGAAAAGGCTAATCTTTCGGTTGATGAAGAGGAAGAGCTTGTTTCAAGGAAAAAGTTCCTTGAAAACGCCGAATCAATCAGCAAACTTTCCGAAAAGGCGTATTTTGCGCTTTCGGGAGATAATAAAGCAAAAGAGCTTCTCCACGACTCAAAGCGCGCCCTGGAATCGCTCTCCGAAATCGACGAGGCCACTATTCCCTACGCGGAAAAAGCGGCAGAGCTTTATTATGAAATCGAGGAGCTTTCACGCGAAATTTCATCTTATATGGCATCGGCGGATTTCAGTCCTGCCGAGCTTTCCGAAATAGATGATCGTCTTGCCGAAATCAATTCGCTCAAAAGAAAATATGGCGGCGAAATTTCGGATATTCTTGAATTTTATGAAAAATCCGCGGAAAGGCTTGACTTTTTGCGATTATTTGACGAAAACCGCGATAAGCTTTTAAAAGAGCGCGATGAACTTTTCAAAAAAGCATCTTCATTTGCTGAAAAAATTACTCTTTCACGCAAGAAGAGTGCTGATATTCTTTCCGAAAAGCTTTGTAACGAGCTTGAAAGCCTCGATATGCCCAAGTGCAAAATTGAGTTTTGCTTTACCCCCTGCGAGCTTTATTCAATGGGCGCGGAAAAGGTTGAGATTCTTATATCTACGAATCCGCTTGACGCACCAAAAAGTATGGTTAAAATCGCATCGGGCGGTGAAGTAAGCCGAATTATGCTTGCGATTAAATCAGTATTTTCGGATTTCGACAAAATCCCGACGCTTCTTTTCGACGAAATCGATACGGGTGTTTCAGGCCGTGCGGCGGAAAAAATCGCAAAAAAGATGCGCGCACTTTCAGACAATTATCAGCTTATATGCGTGACACATCTTCCCGTGATTGCCGCTGCTGCGCAAAGACATCTTTTGATTGAGAAAAATCTTTCCGAAGAAGGATTCAAGACCAATATACGCCTTCTTTCAGATGATGAAAGAGTCAAAGAAGTTGCAAGAATTATCAGCGGTGACAACATAAGCGAAATTTCGCTTAAAAACGCTGAAGAACTTATAAAAGGAGGCTCGCTTTATGGAACAGATAGGTGAAGTTATTGAGCTTCGCGGCAAAAAAGCGCTTGTGAGAATTCACAGAGCTTCCGCGTGCGGAGAAAACTGTGCAAGCTGCGAAGGTGGTTGTAAGCCTACTTCGTCCATTACCGAGGCTGTTAATGACATTTCCGCCAAGGTCGGCGATACAGTCAAAATTGAGATGAATTCGCTTTCTTATATGGCGCTTGCATTCATAGGCTATATACTGCCTCTTATTATATGTATCGCGACATATTTTATAGTGCAAAAATTCACCGACAATGTTGTAATTGCCGATGCTTCGGCAATAGGTTCTCTTATCGGAGTGCTTGTTTTGTTCTATATAATTGACAAGCTCCCCCTCCTCAAAAAATCTACAAAATTTTCTACTAAAATCGTAAAAGTTATCAGGAGATAAAAATGATAAAAGCATGTATTTTCGATATGGATGGAACGGTTGCGGATACCATTACCACCATTTCCTATTTTGCAAATAAAGCCCTTAATAAATCGGGCTTTCCCTCAATCGATGTTGATACCTACAAAATTCTTGTCGGAGAAGGTGCAAAGGTCCTTGTTAAAAGAATGCTCGACACAGTCGGCGTAAGCCAGGACTACTTTGACGAGGTTTCAAAGGAATATAATACGACCTACAACAATGACTTTTTGTATCTTACAAAGCCTTACGACGGCATACTTGATATGATAGAAAAGCTTAATGAAATGGGGATAAAAGTTACTATTTTTTCAAACAAGCCCCACGAAACTGCAATTCAGGTATCGGATGCCCTCTTCCCAAAAGGAAGCATTGATATATGCTACGGGGCGCGCGAAGGGGTAGCTTTGAAGCCCAATCCGCAAGGAGTTTATGAGATACTCGAAAAGCTTGATGTAAAACCCGAAGAATGCCTTTATATAGGCGATACGGGGACGGATATGCTTACGGGTAAAGCGGCAGGACTTTACACCATTGGTGTGTTGTGGGGTTTCCGCGGTCGGAAAGAGCTTGAAGATAACGGCGCAGATGCGATTATAAAGCATCCTGCCGAGATTATAGATATAGTAAAAAGATTCAATTCTTAATATACCAAGGAGGAAATTTATGGACATTTTTTCAATTTTAGCACTCATCGGCGGTCTTTCCCTTTTCCTTTATGGAATGGACGAAATGGGCGACGGTTTAAAGAAGCTTTCAGGTGGTAAGCTTGAAACAATACTCAGTAAGCTTACATCGACAAGGCTCAAAGCCCTTTTGCTTGGTTTTGGCGTAACAGCGATTATTCAGTCTTCATCTGCAACGACTGTTATGCTCGTTGGTTTCGTTAACGCAGGTATTATGAAGCTTGGTCAGACTCTCGGTATCATTATGGGTGCCAATATCGGTACGACGGTTACAGGCTGGCTTCTCTCTCTTTCGGCAATTTCCGAAGAAAGCACATACATACTTAAGTTCTTCAAGCCCGAATCATTTACGCCTATTCTCGCGCTTATCGGTCTTCTTCTTACAATGGCAGGAAAAACCGATAAGAAAAGAAACCTTGGTAAAATCTTCCTCGGATTTGCTATTTTGATGTTCGGCATGGAAGCTATGAGTGATTCTATGGGCGGTCTTAAGGACGATCCCAAGTTTGCTTCGCTGATGATTAAGTTTGAAAATCCCTTCCTCGGTATTTTAATGGGACTTATTCTTACTGCTATTATCCAATCTTCTTCCGCGTCAGTCGGTATTTTGCAGGCTCTTTCAATAACAGGTCTTGTTCCCGTTCCCGTAGCGCTTCCCATTATTCTTGGTCAGAATATCGGTACAACGGTTACACCTATTATTTCTTCTATCGGCGGTAATACCGATTCAAAGCGAGTTGCGATGGCTTGTCTTTATATAAAGATGATCGGTGTAGTTGTTGTTTGCGCTGTTTTCTATGCACTTAATGCTGCTTTGGACTTTGCCTTTATGGCAGAAACATATAAGGCTACTCCCGTAAATATTGCAATTATTCATACTGCATTCAATATTGTTTCAACAATAATACTTCTTCCCTTTACTTCTCTTATCGAAAAGCTTACAATCGCTACTGTAAAGGAAAAGGAAAGCAGGGCAAATGCTCCCTTCAAAACACTCGATCCCCGTTTCCTCAATTCTCCCGCGTTCGCTGTTGAAACAAGCCGTCAGGTAGTTTCTGAAATGGCTACAAAAACAAAGAATGCGCTTATCGAATCAATTGGTCTTATTGGCAATTACGACGAGGAAAAGGCAAATGAACTTATCGAAGCTGAAGACGAGATTGATATTTACGAGGATAAGATCAGCTCCTATCTTCTTCAGGTTTCAGAGCATAAGCTTTCGCAGAAGGACAGTCACGAGGTTTCACAGCTTCTCCATGTAGTTGGCGATATTGAAAGAATTTCCGACCACTCGGTAAATATCATCGCCGCTGCAAAAGAAATTCACGACAAGGAAGTAGAATTTTCAAGAGAAGCACAGCGCGAAATTTCAGTTATGTCAAATGCGATTCGTGAAATCCTTTCACTTGCAATTGAAGCACTTGTAAACGAAGACCTCAACCTTGCAAAGAAGGTTGAGCCTCTTGAACAGATTATTGATAAGCTCAACTACCAGATTAAGAGAAACCATGTAGAGCGTCTTCGTCTCGGCGAATGTACAATTGAGCTTGGATTCATTCTTTCAGACATTCTCAATAACTGCGAAAGAGTTGCTGACCACTGTTCAAATATCGCTGTATGTCTTCTTGAAATCGATAACAACTCATTCCAGACACACGAATATCTTTCAAATGTCAAGGAAACAGGCGCTAACGAATTCTTCGAAAACTACGATATGTACAAACAGCGCTACTCACTTTAATAATTTTGATAAGCCGACGGAATTTCCGTCGGCTTATATAAGAGGTTTTTTCTATGAAACAAAAAAGGCTGGTAACAATTCAGGACTTGTCCTGTTTTGGAAAATGTTCAATTACCGTGGCTCTTCCCGTCATTTCTGCACTCGGCACGGAAACGGTTGTTCTCCCTACCGCAGTTTTATCAACACATACGGGCGAATTTGAAGGATACACCTTCCACCCTTTACACAATGAGTTTCGCGGAATATGCGACCATTGGGAAAAGCTCGGGATTGAATTTGACGCAATTTATGTGGGCTATATCGGTTCAAACGAGCTTATCTGCGCCGTAAGTGATTTTATAGACCGCTTCAAAAAAGATGGCACAGTCGTTTTTATTGATCCTGCTATGGCGGACAATGGTAAATTCTATTCGGGACTTGGCGAGGATTACGCGAAAAATCTTGCCACACTTTGCAAAAAGGCGGATATTATATCTCCCAATATGACGGAAGCGATGATTCTTTCGGGAAATAAGCCCGAAAATTACAAAGATGCGACTGAAATCGAAATCGTTGCGAAATCACTTTCCGATATTTGCGAAAATGTTATTATAACGGGCGTCCACGGAGAAAAGACGATTTCAACAGTTGCCTATAAAAAAGGTGACAGCGCGCTTTTCTCGGCTGAAAAGCCTATCTATGACGGGGTTTTCTACGG
>JAZRFX010000243.1:0-8624 GCA_045643845.1 Clostridia bacterium
AGGAAATCCTTTTTTTTCAAGCAAAAAAAGTAAAAAATAAGAAAAAATTTTTAAAAAGGTCTTTACAAATGAATTTTTGTGTGCTATACTATCACTTGCTTAAGAGATGCGGGAGTGGCTCAGTGGTAGAGCGTCACCTTGGCAAGGTGAACGTCGCGAGTTCGAATCTCGTCTTCCGCTCCAACAAAAAACGCACTTTTGTCTATTAAGACAAAGGTGGGTTTTTTGAATGATGTTTGCCTTCGGCAAATGATGTTGGCGTTGCCAATGATGGCGCTAACGCTAATGATGCGTGCCTTGCGGCACATTTGGCAAACATCGCATCATTGCGAATGAAATGAGCAACATCATATTTGCAAAGCAAATGCATCATTTACAAGCTTTCCATTTCATATCAAGCGTTGCTTGATATTTCGCCAATAAAAGAAAACAATTTCATCAAAACCTATTGTAAAAACTATATTTATATAGTATAATACTCACAAGGAGGTGTTTTTCATGGCTAAAGTAACAAAAGACACTATTATTCTTGATGTTCTCTTAATGGACAAGGGCACAGCGCCTTTCTTCCTTGAAATTGGTATGCATTGCCTTGGTTGCCCCTCTGCAAGCGGTGAATCAATCGCTGAAGCTTGTGCAGTACACGGCGCAGATGCAGATGCTCTCGTAGCAAAGCTTAACGAATATCTCGAAAATAAATAAAGGTAAAAGGTGTTGCGGCATTTTATCGCAACACCTTTTTTGTGCGATATTGACATTTGGATATGGATGTTGTAAAATTATTATCTGGGTATTGTATCCTTGAAAGGAGGGTGCTTATGAAGAAATTTATCGGTTTTATAACTATATTTATAACGCTTTTTCTCCTCTGCGGCGTGGCAAATGCGGCGGGGCTCAAATACGCATCCTCGAGCGAAGGTGAAATAAATCTTTATATGACTCCGAGCGATAGCGGTTTTGTAATAACAAAAATCCCCGCCTGCTCCGAGCTTGAAATCATCAAAACCGAGCGGACATGGGCTCTCGTTTCGTTCAGGAGCAAGGTCGGCTGGATAAATCTCAGCTTTACGCGAGGTTCTTATCTGGACGCGGCTGAAGCATCGGGAAGCGATATGAAAAGCAGCGTTCAGGTCAAAGCGAAAAACGGTCAGGCGACGCTTTATAACATCCCCTCGGAAGACACAACTCTCGGAAGCGAGGAAAAATATCAGGTTCCCAACAATACAGTTCTTGAAATAAAAAGGCAGATTTCTTCAAAGTGGGGCCTTGTTTCTATGTCGGGTGACTACGCGTGGATAAAAATGGATGAGGTAAAGTCTTTCGACACGCATAACGAATCCGAAATTTATGGAATATATTATGTGTACACCCTTTCGGACAAGGGCGACGGGGTAAATCTCTTTGTCGATGAATACGGCGAAAACCTGTGCGCCGTTATTCCCGACTGTGTAAAGCTTACCGTCCAGGAAACCCAAAACGGCTACGGCCGTGTATCATACGACGGAACGGAAGGCTGGGTAAATCTTGAAAACACAACGCAGTCGCTTCTGAATGCGCAGTCAAACGCGGGCGAGAAGGTCAATGAAGAATTCGTTGTAAAGGAAAAGGAAGAAGGAAACACCTTCTCCGTGTACAGCGTACCTTCTGAAAATCCTGCGGATGGCACCGTGGAAATCGGGACAGTAAAAGAGGGAGAGTATGTATATGTTCGCCGCGTTACGCAAAATGGCTGGAGCCTTATTAACTGCGACGGACAACTTGGATGGCTCCCGCCCGAAAGCCTGGAAGAAAAAAAGTATTCTCAATATTCCCATAAATATGACAATATAAGAATATCAGAATCCGAGAAGCTTTCATACATAGCGACAAAGCAGGGCAAGGGGCTTAAGGTCTACTGTGAACCTGGCTCGGCAAAGGTTATTTCGTTCATTCCTGAAACGGCGAAAATCAGAATTATGGCAGAAGAAAACGGATATAAATATGTATATTCCGATTTCGCGTCAGGTTGGGTAAAGGAAGAATGCTCATTTGAAACGCGCAAGGAAGCTTTGTCGATGTATCACAACAAAAAAGAAAAAGCATACATAACAAAAAAAGCGACACTTCTTATGAAACTGCCCCTGACGGAGCAATACGGGGAAAACGCTATACTGATGAGTGTTCCAAAGGGAAAACGTGTTGTAGCAGTAAGAACTGTGACATCGGGAAAAACAAAGTGGCTTCTTGTAAAGGTAGACGGCAAATACGGTTGGGTAAATAAAGCAGATGTACAGCAGGAAGAATATCTGATTGCATTATGCCTGACAATATTGGGCGGACTTCTTGCGATAGGCGTGGTGCTTTGGTTAATCCTTCGCAAGCTCAAAAAGAAAATAAAGAAAAATAAAGAAAAAGAGGTTGAGGAAATTGAAAAAAGCGTACACGATGAAAATAGCGGGACTCACGAGGGATCTCCCACTCTTTCCCGTAAATGATAAAATAACCATTGCGGCATTTATAGTTTTCGGCGATGTTGAACTTACTGTTCATTGTGCGGCAGAGCTTCTCAAAAAAGCTCCCGAGTATGATATTATGGTAACTGCCGAGGCGAAAAGTATTCCTCTTATTCACGAAATGGCACGCCAGAGCGGAGCTAACGACTATGTAATCGCGCGCAAAAAAGAAAAGGTTTATATGGGCGAAACTCTTGAGGTCAGCGTAAACTCCATCACTACTCACGGCGAGCAGAAGCTCTACCTCGGCGAAGATGATGTAGAAAAGATAAAAGGAAAGAGAATCCTTATCGTTGACGATGTTATCAGCACAGGCGAATCACTTGCGGCGCTTGAAAAGCTTATCGAAAGGGCGGGCGGAAACATCGTATGCAAAGCAGCCGTTCTTGCAGAGGGCGATGCGGCAGAGCGTGACGATATAATTTTCCTCGAAAAGCTTCCGCTTTTTGATAGTGAGGGAAATGTTTTATAATAAAAGTAAAAAAACTATTGACAAACGCACTTTTTGGTGTTAAAATAGCGTAGCAATGAAGTAGAAGTTACCGCTTCTCACCGTGCAGGATTACTTGGTACGGTCAATAAAACAAGTCTTTTTACTATGCTTGTATTATGTAGCGGTAGGTTCTCCTGCCGCTATTTTTATTTGATAACGGCACATTTATTTTGGAGGTGTTTTCTATCAGCAAGGAAATGATGATCAACGAAGAAATCAGGGATAAAGAGGTCCGCGTAATTGATAACGACGGCAGTCAGCTCGGTATTATGTCAGCTGCAGATGCTCTTGAAGCCGCAAACAAGAAAAATCTTGATTTGGTAAAGATTTCGCCCAATGCAAATCCCCCCGTATGTAAGATTATGGACTACGGCAAATATCGTTTTGAACTTGCTAAGAAGGAAAAGGAAAACCGCAAGAATCAGAAGGTTGTAAACCTTAAGGAAGTGCGTCTTTCTCCTTCGATAGATACCCACGACTTTGAAACCAAACTTAAGAACGCTTGCAAGTTCCTTAAGAGTGGCGACAAGGTTAAAGTAAGTGTTCGCTTCCGCGGACGCGAAATTCACCACACAGCTATCGGCGAAGAAATCCTTGACCGCTTTGTAAAAGGTTGCGAGGAATTCGGCGCAGTAGACAAAAAGCCCAAGCTTGAGGGTAAAAACATGGCGATTACAATTTCGCCCAAGAACTAAGTTATCAAACTTCATAGGTAAGTTTAGATATATATACATTTGAGAGGAGAGATATTATGCCTAAAATAAAGACACACAGAGCCGCTGCAAAGCGTTTCAGTCTTACAAAGTCAGGTAAGGTAAAGAGAGCAAAAGCGTTTAAGAGTCACATTCTTACAAAGAAGGACACAAAGAGAAAGAGAAGACTCAGAAAGGGCGCTCTCGCAGATGTAACAAACGCAAAAGTTATCAAGAAACTTATACCTTATAAATAAGAAACAGGAGGACTAGAAAATGGCTCGAGTTAAGGGTGCATTAAACACCAGAAAAAGACATAAAAAAATATTAAAGCTTGCAAAAGGCTACAGAGGTGGCAAGTCCAAGCTTTACAGAATTGCTAATCAGGCGGTTATGAAGTCTCTTTCATACGCATATGTTGGCAGAAAGCTCAAGAAGAGAGATTTCCGTTCTCTCTGGATCACAAGAATCAGCGCAGCTTGTAAGATGAACGATATCAACTACTCAAGATTTATGAATGGTCTTAAGAAGGCTAATATCGAAATCAACAGAAAGATGCTTTCAGAAATCGCTATCAACGATGCTCAAGCATTTGCTCAGCTCGTAGAAACAGCAAAGAAGGCTCTTTAATAAATGATCTTAAAAACCGTTTCCGAATCTTTTCGGAAACGGTTTTTCCAAGAAAAGAATTAAGGTGTTCGTATGATTATCACAAGTCGCGAAAACAAAATTTATAAAACTTTAAAGCTTCTCAAAACATCCAAAGGGCGCGGTGAGAAAAATATGTTTCTCATTGAGGGCATGCGCTCGGTTTGTGATGCAATAAAAAAGGGTGCGGACATTGACTGCGTTATTTTAAAAGACGGCACAAAGCCCGATTTTGAAGTAAACGCTTCCGTCTTTACATTAGCACCACGCCTTTTTGACGAGGTATCCGAAACTGTGACTCCGCAGGGCGTTATAGCAATATGTCACATTAAAAAAATGACTTTTGAGGATATTTTGTCTTCGGGAAAAGATTGTGTCGTTATGTGTGAAAAGCTTCAGGACCCGGGTAACATCGGAACTGTTATAAGAACGGCGCACGCATCATTTTGCGGCGGCGTAATTCTTACAAAGGGTTCGTGCGACCTTTACAATCCTAAAATCGTACGCGCTACGATGAGTGGTATATTTTCCATTCCCGTTGTGCAGAATGAGGATAGCAAAAATACTATAGAATATTTCAGACGAAACGGCTATAAAATTGTAGCAGGTGCACTTACTGAAAATTGTGTAGATCTCTATGACGCAAATCTTTGCGGAAAAACTCTTATTATAATAGGAAACGAAGGAAACGGCGTTGAAAAGGATACAATCGCCCTTTGCGACACCGTAATAAAAATTCCCATGCACAGCGATGCGGAAAGCCTTAATGCAGCGGTTGCAGGGGCTGTAATGATGTACGAGCATTACAGACAAAACTCAAAAAATTAAATTTTCTCTTTACAAAATCAAAGTTTTAGTGTAAGTTAGTATAGTGACTTTTAGAGAAGAGGTGTTATTGTGGATAAAAAACTTATATGGATGATAAAATCCGCGTCAGTTTCTCCCACCCGCAAGAACCTTGAGGAATTATCCTCGCGCAAGGACCTCTTTGACGAAAGTACAATCGATTTTGAAAGTGAATATTATAAGGAAGCAAAAAAGAACTATGACATAGCCCAAAAGGAGGGCTACAGCATAGTTACATATATAGATAAGCTCTATCCCGAAAAGCTTAAGCATATTTCAAAGCCTCCCGCAGTGCTTTTCGTAGACGGCGATGCCACTATTCTTGCCGATACAGTTTTTACAGGAATCGTCGGCGCGCGGAAAAGCGATATGTACGGAACGCGTATGGCGGAAACAATTGCTCTTGAAATAGGACAAACGGGCGCAGGAATAATATCAGGCGGAGCAAGGGGTATCGACAGTGCATCTCACAGAGGGGCACTTCGTTCAAAAGCTCCCACCGTGGCAGTTCTCGGATGCGGACTTGATGTCTGCTACCCGCCCGAAAATAAAAAGCTTTTTCGAGAGATTGCTTCTTCAGGCGGTGCGGTTGTAAGCGAATTCCCATTCGGCACACCTGCCAACGCATATAATTTCCCGCAACGAAACAGGATAATTGCGGCACTTTCGACTGCCCTTGTGGTTGTTCGTGCGGCGTATAAAAGCGGTTCGCTCATTACGGCGTCACGCGCGCTTGAAATGGGTGTCAGCGTTTTTGCAGTACCCGGAAACATTGACGACAATTTAAGCTCGGGCACAAACGCACTCATCCGCGACGGCGCAAACATTCTTCTTTCGCCGATGGATGTTATTGACGAGCTTATCGCTCTTGAACCCGACTTTTTTGTAAGAGAGAAGGAAAGGGCAGAGCTTCGGGAATCCGAAGAAAAAATAATAATTGAAGAAAAGCCGAAAAAACCGCAAAACCTTTCTTCTTATGAAGAGGAGATAGTATCCATAATTGAAAGCGGGGCAGTTTTTCAAAGTCAGATTGAGGAAAAAATCTCTTTCGAGCCGCAAAGACTTACTGCGCTTCTCGGAATGATGGAAATAAAGGGCATAATAAGAAAAGGCCCTGACAAAAAATACGAAATTACAAGGAGGGGATGTTAGTGGCAAATTATCTCGTTATAGTTGAGTCACCTGCAAAGGCAAAGACAATAAATAAATATCTCGGCAAAAACTATACGGTAATCGCCTCTATGGGACATATGAGGGACCTTCCCAAAAGTCAGCTTGGTATAGATATGGAAAACGGCTACGAGCCGAAGTACATCACTATCCGTGGTAAAGGCGACCTTATGGCAAAGCTTAAGAAGTCAGCAAAAACTGCTGACAAGATATATCTCGCAACGGACCCTGACCGCGAAGGTGAGGCAATCAGTTGGCATCTTGCAAGCATCTTGGAGCTTGACAGCAAAAAGGCGTGCAGAATTACCTTTAACGAGGTAACAAAGAACGCCGTAGTAGCTTCGCTCAAGTCTGCTCGTCCTATCGACGAAAAGCTTGTAGATGCTCAGCAGGCACGACGCGTGCTTGACAGAATTGTGGGTTATAAGTTAAGTCCTATCCTTTGGAAAAAGGTTAAGAAGGGCTTAAGCGCAGGCCGTGTTCAGTCAGTTGCAACAAAGCTTGTTGTTGACCGCGAACGCGAAATAGAAGCATTTGTACCCAAGGAATACTGGACACTTACTGCATCTCTTCTTGCAAAAGGCGAGAAGAAGGCGCTTGCCGCTCGTTTCTACGGCGTAGGCGGTAAGAAAAAGGAACTTACAAGTGCAGCGGAAACAGAGGCAATCAAGAAAAAGATTGACGGCGCTACATTCACAGTTAAATCAGTAGCATATACCGACAAGGCACAGCAGCCTTCACCTCCGTTTACAACAAGTACACTTCAGCAGGAAGCAAGCCGTAAGATGGGCTTCACTTCAAAGAGAACCATGGCAGCGGCGCAGCAGCTTTATGAAGGTGTTACAGTTCCTGGTAAAGGCACACTCGGTCTTATCACATATATGCGTACTGACTCTCTCCGCATCAACCCCGATGCGCAAAGTGCGGCACGCAGCCTGATTGCATCAAAGTACGGCGAAACATTTCTTCCCAAGAGCGCGCGCTACTATAAGACAGGAAAGAACGCGCAGGACGCTCACGAAGCAATCAGACCTACAGTAGTTGATATCGAACCCGAATCAATCAAGGGAGCAGTAAGTGCGGACCTTTACAAAGTATATAAGCTCATCTGGGAACGCTTTATCGCAAGCCAGATGTCAAACGCAGTCTATAATACAATGAGTGCTGAATTCGAAGCAAACGGTGCTATTTTCAAGGCAAGTGCAAAAACACTTTCCTTTGCAGGCTACCGCGCAGTATATGTAGACGGTAGTGAAGAGGCAGAGGAAAAAGAAATAAAGAAGCTTCCCTCACTTGAAAAGGGTATGGAGCTTTCGCTGGGCGACCTTCTCGAGGAACAGCACTTTACCGAGCCTCCCTCACGCTACAGTGAAGCGGCACTTATCAAAACAATGGAAGAAAACGGCATCGGAAGACCCAGTACCTACGCGCCGACTATCAGCACAATTCTTGACCGCGGATATGTTGCACGCGAAAAGCGTATGTTAAAGCCTACCGAGCTTGGTTCTATCGTAACAGATATTATGTCCGAAAACTTTACCGATATTGTTGATGTTGAGTTTACAGCCAATATGGAACAGCAGCTCGACGATATTGAAGAAGGCAAGGGAAAATGGCAGGATATCATCGACAAATTCTACAAGCCTTTTGAAAAGGATCTCAAAAAAGCGGAAGAGTCTATTTCAAAAGTGGAACTTAAGGATGAGGTTTCCGACGAGGTTTGCGAAAAGTGCGGAAGAAATATGGTTATCAAAATCGGTCGCTTCGGAAAATTCCTTGCTTGCCCCGGTTTCCCTGAATGTCGCAACGCAAAGCCCATCTTAAAGGATACAGGCGTAGCTTGTCCCAAGTGTCAAAGTAGAATCGTTGAACGCCGTTCACAAAAGGGCAAAAAATACTTCTCCTGCGAAAAAGCGCCTGCGTGTGATTTCATTTTGTGGGATGATCCTATGAAAACTCCCTGCCCCACTTGTGGCGGAGTAATGACTAAAAAATATCAGAAACGCACAAGCATAACTGTTTGCTCAAACCCCGAGTGCGAGTCAAACAAGAAGGAAAAGAGCAAGAAGTAATATGGAACTTAAAATAATCGGTGGCGGTCTTGCAGGATGCGAGGCAGCCTGGCAGGCGGCACAAAGAGGGATAAAGGTTAAGCTCTATGAGATGAAGCCCTCCGCTTTCTCGCCTGCTCATACAAACGAAAATCTGTGCGAGCTTGTCTGCTCAAACTCCCTTAAGGGCAACGGACTTGACAATGCCTGCGGACTTCTTAAAGAAGAAATG
>JAZRFX010000244.1:0-1004 GCA_045643845.1 Clostridia bacterium
TACAATGACAATTTAGCATAGACAATGTTAATTCTGAAAGGCACGGTATGTTAATTGTAAGTAAAAAAGCCGATACAATCGATTTGTCGACTGTATCGGCTTTGATTATATTAAACTTTATATTACTTCTTACCTGTTGAACCAAAACCACCTGCACCACGCTCGGTATCGTCAAGTTCGTCGGAAAGAACGAAATCGGCTACTACATAGGGAGCGATTACAAGCTGTGCAATTCTTTCCCCGTTTTCGATTGTCTGTGCAACTGCGCTGTGATTATGAAGCGCTACCATAACTTCCCCACGATAGTCACTGTCAACTACGCCAACCTTGTTCGCGGGAGCAAGACCGCGCTTTGAAGCGATACCGCTTCTCGCATAGATAAGTCCTGCAAAGCCTGTGGGGATTTCCATAGCCACGCCTGTATGCACGAGGATTGTTTCGTGGGGATTTATTGTAAGCGCGTCCTCAAGACAAGCATAAAGATCTGCACCTGCCGCAAACTCACTACCATAAGTGGGTATTATTGCTTTTTCATCAAGTTTTTTAATTCTTACATTATATTTTTCCATTTTCATTCTCCTTATACTTCATAAATATCGCCGCTGCCCATTGTGCGTTCCCATTTTCCCGCGAGGAGCACTACCTCCCCTTTTTCAAGGGTTTTGGGAACATTTATTATACGCTGATTTGATGAGCCGCGGAATAATAGCGCGAGGTTTTTGAGTTCCTCTACAAATCGTCCGTCGACCAAGACATCGATGAGGGATAAAAGCTCGAGCACATCGCTCTCGCCTGCTTTCAGAAGTTCCTCATCAAGAACAAATCCCGTATAGCACCATACATTTTTTTCGGGATAGATTTCGCGGAATTTCCTGACAAGGGTTATAAGACCTGCGCGGTTTTCCTTTTCAAAAGGCTCACCGCCTAAAAGCGAAAGCCCCGTTATATGAGAAGGCTTACACGCTTCTAAAATTTCATTTATAACCTCATCGGACAACGGCGCG
>JAZRFX010000245.1:0-1681 GCA_045643845.1 Clostridia bacterium
TTTTAAAAATTCCATTTACATACAGGGTTCTTGTGCTATAATAATCCGCGTTGACTAAAAATGGAGATGTTTATTATGGAAGGAAAAAAGAAATTTCAACTTGACTATATGTGGGTTATGATGGGCCTTGCGTTCATTATGGTTGCGACAGGTCTTGGCCTTTGCAGCAGCGGTCGAGCAAACTACCTTACCGCAATTTGCGATGCGCTTGATTTCAAACGCGGTGCATTTGCAATCAACGACTCTATACGCTATATGACGACAACTGTTGCCAACCTTTTGTTCGGCAAGACGGTTGCGCGTTTCGGCACAAAGAAGCTTATCATTACAGGATTTCTTTGTCTTATCGTATTTGCGTTCATAAACTCAATTGCAACACATCTGATTGGTTTTTACATCGCCAGCGTATTTCTTGGAATAGGTCTTTGCTGGACAGGTACTACCATGGCAAGCACAGTAGTAAATCTATGGTGTACAAAGAACAAGGGAACTGTTACAGGCGCTGTCCTTGCGGCTAATGGTATCGGCGGTGCTATCGCAATTCAGATTATTTCCCCCATTATTTTCGAGGCGGGCAACCCCTTCGGCTATCAGAAATCGTACAGACTTGTATGCTTGATACTTGCAGTAGTTCTCGCACTTATTATTTTCCTTTACCGCGAAAAGCCTATTGAAGAAGGAACACAGCTTGGTAAAAAGAAAAAGGTGCGCGGCGCAGGTTGGGTTGGTATGAAGTACAAGGACGCTGTTAAAAAGCCTTACTTCTATGTGGCTCTCGTTTGTATGTTCTTAATTGGTATGTATCTTCAGGGACTTGGAGGAATTTCAACACCTCATCTTTACGATGTTGGTATTCCCGTAGCAACCGTTGCGACTATCGGTAGTGTTGCAAGTCTTCTCCTTACAGCAGGTAAGTTTTCATCAGGCTTTATGTACGACCGCCTCGGAATGAGAATCACAATGAATATTTGTTTCGCTTGCTCGTTCATAGCGCTCACCAGTCTTATATTCGTGGATAACTCCCGTTCAGGAATATGCCTCGCTTATATGCGCGCAATTTTCAACACATTTGCTCTTCCGCTTGAAACAGTTATGGTTCCGCTTTTCGCAAGTGAGCTTTTCGGAAACAGATGCTTTGGAAAGACTGTCGGACTTTTCGCCGCGGCGAGCACAGCAGGTTTTGCAGTAGGCGCTCCTCTCGGAAATATATTGCACGATTTCTTCGGAAGCTACAATCCTGCTTTCATTCTTTTCGGCGCAATTGCCGTTATTGTAGCAATAATGATGCAGTTCGTTTTAAGCGCATCAATGCGTGACAGACGCAAAATAGAAGAAGCCATCGAAGCTTCGGCAAGAAACTGATAGTATGACAAAGGGCAATCCCACATGGGATTGCCCTTCATTTGTTTTAGTCTTTTATATACTGGCTTCTGTTACTGAGTGTGACGGTTATTTCTTTTTCTTTATATGCGCCGTCTAAAGGAACCTGAACTGTTACGGGGACCTTTTCGCCTTCCTCGTAATACTGCAGTCTTTCCTGAAGCTGTGCTATCGTTGTGATAGTGTAGCCGTCAAACTCCGTGATAACATACCCTTTCTTTATTCCTGCCTTTTCTGCGGCAAGGCCTTTTGTAACATTGCTTACAAATACGCCTACGGGAATTCCGAAGCTCTTACTTTC
>JAZRFX010000246.1:0-20732 GCA_045643845.1 Clostridia bacterium
TGCAAAGCCTTACATCCCAAAAAGCAAAAAAGAGAAAACGACCGCAAGGGTCATTTTCTCTTTTTTGGTCGGAGTGACAGGACTTGAACCTGCGGCATCCTGCTCCCAAAGCAGGCGCGCTACCAGCTGCGCTACACCCCGACATCGTCAGAATAAAGGTCGGCTTTGCTTCGTTATGCTGACGCAGAACTCCACACGCAACCTGTATTCTTCCTCTTCGCGAAAAATCACGCTCGCATTGGCTAAACCCTTGTAAACGCGGGTTTCAAACGCCAATTTACTCGCTACCACTTTTCCGCGAGGAACGCTTCGCGTTGTTTTTGATTACCAACATTGTGAATTATAATATAAAACCGATGAAAAATCAAGCGAAATTTAACTTAAACTGCAAACTTTTCGTGCGCTTAACAATTTTGAAATAATTTTTTATTAAAAGGGGTAAAGCTTTCACAAAATATGGTGGTAAAAAATGCCTGTTTTACCATATATAGATAATGTTTGAGCATTAGTAAAAAAATCGCCGAATCCTCAAAAAATTTTGAAAAAAGTATTGCAATCCACTTTAAATTATAGTAAAATATAGACAAAGTGTAGGAAAGTGCATCAAAGTGCAAGAAAGTGGAGGTGATTTGAATGTTCTTGGGCAAGTACTCACACAATATTGACGCAAAGGGACGAGTTATCATCCCCGCAAAATTCCGCGAGCAGCTCGGTGAACAGTTCATCATCACCAACGGCTTTGAAGGATGTCTTTTTGTTTATCCTATGAACGAATGGGAAGAACTTTCAGCAAGTCTTTCAAAACTTCCTTCTAATCAGAAGAGCGCCCGCTATTTGCAGAGAACTTTCCTTTCAGGAGCTGCCGAGGCCCAGCCCGACAAACAGGGTAAGGTTTTAATCACACCGCCTCACCGTGAATATGCAGACCTTTCGAAAGAGGTTGTAATAATCGGCGTATCAAAGCGTGTTGAAATCTGGGATGCTCAGCGTTGGGCTGAATATTCACAAAACGAGGAAGAAATGACTGTTGAAGAAGCAGCAGAAAGCCTTGAAGAAATCAGCTTCTAATCGGGAGGAGTAGGCATGGAATTCAACCATGTTACAGTGCTTTTAAACGAAACCGTGGACAGCCTTAATGTTAAAAAGGGCGGTATATATGCCGACTTCACATTGGGCGGCGGCGGACATACATCTCTTATTCTTGAGCGTGGCGGAAGGGTTATCGGAATTGACCGTGACATTACCGCGATTGAAAACGCAAAGCGCCGTTTCGTGGGACAAGACTTCACCCCCGTACACGACAACTTCTCAAATATCAGAAACATCGCAAAAAATCTTGGCATAGAAAAATTTGACGGCATCATAGCAGACCTTGGAGTATCTTCTCCTCAGCTTGATGAACCCGAGCGTGGCTTTTCATATATGCATGACGCGCCACTCGATATGCGTATGGATAACCGCGACACTCTCACCGCGCGTGATGTCGTAAATACATATTCATCCGAAGAACTTTTCAGAATCATCTCCACCTATGGAGAAGAACGCTGGGCAAGCAGAATTGTAAACTTCATAATTGAGCACAGAGAAAAGAAGCCAATCGAAACAACCTTCGAGCTTGTAGACATTATAAAAGCGGCAATCCCCCTTTCCGCGAGAAAGGACGGCCCCCATCCTGCGAAAAGAACTTTCCAGGCAATCAGGATTGAGGTCAACGGCGAGCTCGCCATTTTGGAGCAGGCTGTAAAGGATGGCGCAGAGCTTCTAAAAAAAGGCGGAAGGATGAGCATCATCACATTCCACAGCCTTGAAGACAGAATAATAAAGCAGACCTTCGCAGCTCTCGGAAAAGGTTGCACCTGCCCGAAGGAATTTCCCGTATGCGTTTGCGGACAACAACCGATGGTTAAAAGCGTGCTGAAAAAGCCCCTTCTTCCTTCTGAAAAGGAACTTGAAGAAAACCCCAGAGCGAGAAGCAGTAAACTCAGAACTATCGAAAAAATACTTTAATGGGAGAATAACCTGATGTACACACACGGTTCAAATGCGTTGAAAAGTGAATATTATACAGCCGACGCACCCGTAGAGCGTGTGGAAACAAAGAAGCTCTCCGAAAAAGCGTTGGCAAGAAAAATCCTCAAAATAAAGAAGAAAGCAGTAGTTGCAATGCTTCTTGCATTCCTGATGGCGTTCACGGTGCTTCTCAGATACGCAGCTATTACCGCGGAGTATAATGAACTTACCACCGCCCGCGAAGAGCTTGAACTCATCAGCTCCAAGGTAGTTGAAACAAAAGTTCACGCCGAGGGTAATATGGACCCGAAGACGATAGAAAAAGAAGCGGAGCGACTTGGTCTCAGACCTCCTCTCAAAGATCAGGTGAAATACATTTCGCTTGGAAATACTGATAACGGAGAAGTTTTAAAGGTAGAGGAGCCAAGTGCTTTTACTGCATTTATAAATCGCATATCGGTCATACTGGAATACTTATACTAATATAATAAAGGGAAGTGGCGATTATGAATTTTGCCAAATCCCTTTTTGCATTTATTAAAATATCGGCAATTTATGGAAGGAGAGCGAAAATATGAATAAAGCGATGGTCAGGAAGAGAATGAAAATCATGTTGGCGCTCTTTATGGTGGGCGTAATGTTCCTTGTCGGAGCGCTCGCGTGGAATCAGTTCGTAAAGGGCGATTATTACAGCAAGCTCGCCGCGGAACAGCAAACGCGTGACAGCGTAATTACTGCAAAACGAGGAAGCATATACGATAGAAATATGAAGGTTCTCGCGCAGAGTGCATCGGCGGAGCGTGTAACGATAAACCCCAATCAGATAGATAAGCTTAAAAACGGCGAAAAAGTTGTGGATGCTCTCGTAAGCATTCTCGGTGTTGACGAGCAGTTTGTCCGTTCCCAGCTTGAGCGTACAAGTATGCAGTCTGTTGTTATTGCCAAGCAGGTCGAAAAAAGCACAACCGACCTTCTCCGCGCTAAAAATATAACGGGAATCTATTTCGAAGAAGACTCAAAGCGCTATTATCCTTACGGCTCTCTCGCCGCGCAGGTTATAGGCTTCACGGGTGCGGATGACCAGGGACTTGAAGGCCTTGAAAATGTACTTGATTCACAGCTTCGCGGTGTGGACGGCAGAATCGTTGCAGCGAAGGATGTTGCAAACAACGAAATGCCATACAAATACGAAAACTACATCGAGGCGCAGGATGGTAAAGGCGTAGTTCTGACAATCGATGAAACAATACAGCGATATACTGAAAAGCATCTTCAGCAGGCTTACGAGGAAAACCTCCTCGGAAACGGCGGTGCCGCAATAGTAATGGACCCCAACACGGGCGAAATTCTCGCTATGGCGGTAGTTCCCACATACGACCTTAATGAGCCTCGCGTGATAACAGACCAGCTTCTTTTAGAACAGCTCGACGCTCTTGAGCTCGAGGGCGAAGAATACGATAAGGCTTATTCAGCAGCCGTTACAAAAATGTGGAGAAACAAAGCGGTTGTAGACTCATACGAGCCTGGTTCTACATTCAAAACGATTATCGCGGCAGCTGCTCTTGAGGAAGGCATTGCGAGCACTTCCGATGTATTTACCTGCAGCGGTGTGCGCCAGGTAGCAAATCGCCAGATTCATTGCTGGCAGCACGCAGGTCACGGACAGCAGACATTTGCGCAGGGCCTTATGAACTCCTGTAACCCCTTTGTTATGGAGCTCGGCTCAAGACTTGGTGCAACAAACTTCCAGAGATATTTCAAGGCGTTCGGTCTTACCGAAAAAACAGGCTTTACAATCCCGGGCGAATCAGCAGGAACATTCCATTCAAAGATAGGCCCCGTAGAGCTTGCGACATCTTCATTCGGTCAGACCTTCACAGTTACGCCGCTTCAGATAATAAGTGCAGTTTCAGCCGTTGTAAATGGCGGAAATCTTATGAAACCCCGAATCATAAAGGCGTATACCGACTCGAGCGGAAAGATAACACAGACATTTGAACCCGAGCTTGTAAGAAATGTCATTTCCCCCGAAACAAGTGAAGCTATGCGCGGTATGATGGAACGCGTTGTATCCGAAGGTACGGGTAAAGGCGGATATGTTGAAGGCTTCCGTATCGGCGGAAAAACGGGTACAAGTGAAAAGCTTCCCCGAGGAAGTGAAAAATATATAGCATCATTCGTTGGTGTTGCTCCCGCAGACAATCCCCAGGTTGTATGCCTTCTTCTCCTCGACGAGCCTAATGCAGGCGCTACAGGTGGTGGTGCGATTGCGGCACCCGCTGTAGGAAGAATCTTCGAAGATGTTCTTCCCTATCTCGGATACGAGCCTCAGTACACGGAAGAAAATGCAGGAAAAATCTCCGTTACAGTTCCCAACATTGTGGGACTCAGCACGGAGGATGCTCTTAAGAAACTCGACGCTCTCGGCCTCAAGATAGATCCTAAGGGAAAAGGCGAAAAGGTGAGCAGTCAGGTCCCCGAGGCAGGAACAAAGCTTCACAAGGGAAGCGTCGTTATTGCCTATACCCAGACGGAAGAAAAGAAGGGAACCGTAATTGTCCCGAGTGTTGTGGGAATGAATTACCAGAACGCGAAGACGGCAATAGAAAACGCAAAGCTTGTAATGGAGCTTGATTCATCCTCGGCAAGCGATGCGAAAAATTCTGATTATATTGCCGCTACACAAAGCCCTGCGGCAAATTCGGAAGTCGCAGAGGGAACAAAGATATTCGTGAAATTCGTCAAACGAGAAACAGACTGACGGAGGTGTAAAAATGACATTAAAAGAACTTGTGAAAGATTTGAAGTGCACTATTTCAAAAAATCCCGACATTGAAATAAAAGGAATCGCTTACGATTCAAGAAAAGTTAAGGAAGGCTACCTTTTTATTGCAATCAGGGGCTTTGAAACCGATGGGCACAAATATATAGAAAGCGCCGTTAAAAATGGTGCGGTAGCAGTTCTTGGTGAGGACGACATCAAAGGTGATTTTACATATGTTAAGGTGGATAACTCCAGGCGCGCGCTTGCAGTGTGCGGAGCGCAGTTCTATGACCACCCCGAAAGAAAACTTAAAATAATCGGTGTCACAGGTACAAACGGAAAAACAACGACGGCGTATCTTATAAGACAGATACTTATGTTCAAAGGCTTTCGCTGTGACCTTATCGGAACAAATCAAACAATCGTAGGCGACGACGAGATGGAAAGCAGTCGCACTACTCCCGAATCGCTTGACCTTTTCGAGCTTTTCGCAAAAATGGCAGAGTGCGGCGGCGAATATGTCGTTATGGAGGTTTCGAGCCATTCGCTCGAGCTTGACCGCGTGTATGGTGTGGAATTTGAAACATCACTTCTCACGAATGTTACGCAGGACCACCTTGACTTCCATAAAACAATGGAAAACTACGCCAAAGCAAAGGCGAAACTTTTCGCTGTCAGCAAATCGTGTGCAATCAATCTTGATTCCGATTTTGCCGAGCTGTGCGTTAATAATGCAAAAGGAAATGTCCTGACATATTCAATCAAAAAGGATTCACAGGTAAAAGCGCAAAATATTGAAATGAGCGAGCGCGGTGTCATTTTTGACATTGCCTGTGGTGGAGAAATCGCAAAAATGCGTCTTGGAATCCCGGGCGAATTTTCAGTATACAACGCGCTTTCAGCGATATGCGCCTGCATCAATATCGGAATGAGTGTTGAGGACATTCAGAAAGGCCTCGTCCTTGCAAAAAGTGTCAAGGGCAGAATAGAGGTTGTCCGCACAAACACTCCCTACACAATAATAATCGACTACGCGCACACTCCCGACGGTCTTGAAAATATAATTTCAGCCGTGCGCGCATTTGCAAAAGCGCGTGTTATAACAGTTTTCGGCTGCGGAGGAAATCGTGATAAGACAAAGCGCCCCGAAATGGGAGCTATCGCGGAAAATCTTTCGGATATTGCGATTGTTACGAGCGATAACCCCAGATGCGAAAAGCCCGAGGATATCATAAACGACATCCTTTGCGGAATGAAAAAAGATAATCACGAGGTAATCGTGTCAAGACGCGATGCCATAAAGCACGCAATGCAGATTGCAAAAAAGGATGACATAATAATCCTTGCAGGAAAAGGTCACGAAACATATCAGGAAATTGAAAATGTTAAGCACGATTTTGACGAACGCAATGTTATTTGCGGAATTCTTGCCGAGGCTTGATTGAGGTAATAAACTATGTGGATAAAAGCATGTATAATTAGCTTTATAATAACAGCAATTGCAGAGCCATTTTTAATCCCGTTTTTAAGAAAACTTAAATTTGGGCAGACAATACTCGAAGACGGCCCCTCGTGGCACGGAAAAAAGCAGGGAACTCCCACTATGGGCGGTATGGCGTTCATACTTTCCACAGCCGCAGCATCGCTCTTTTTCATCCGCGATGTGCGTGGAGGAGCGATACTTCTTTGCGGCGTGCTTTTCGGCGTAATTGGCTTTGTTGACGACTATATAAAGGTTGTAAAAAAGCGTAATAAAGGCTTTTCAGCCAAGCAAAAGTTCCTTGCACAGACTGTTGTAAGTCTTCTCTACGCGGCATTTTTATATTTTGCTTTCGGGCAAACCGCGACGAAAATTCCTTTTACCGATATCAGCTTGGACCTTGGAATTTTCTATATCCCATTTGTTATGCTTGTGCTTCTTGCAACAACAAACAGCGCCAATCTTACCGACGGACTTGACGGACTTGCCGCAAGTGTCGGAAGTATAATAGCCCTTTTCTTCGCCCTTGCAACAAGCGGAGAAGGAAGCGCAGTTTCAGGCGCGCTTGCAGGCGGACTTTTAGGATTTCTTATTTATAACGCTTATCCTGCAAAGGTTTTTATGGGTGATACGGGAAGTCTTTTTATCGGCGGTATTATTTCTGCGGTTGCAATCAATGCAGGAATGGAGCTTTTCATTATCATCGCCGCATTCGTATTTCTTTTTGAAGCGCTCAGCGTAATCATTCAGGTTGGCGTATACAAGAAAACAAAAAAACGCATATTCAAAATGGCACCTGTGCATCATCATTTTGAAATGTGCGGGTGGAAAGAAACCAAGGTTGTGGCAGTTTTCAGCCTTATAACGCTGATCCTTTGCACAATTTGTTATATAGCACTTTAAGACTTAAAAAATATTAAATCAAGGAGGAACAATGATGAGGAGCAAAATAAACGCAAGAGAGAAAAACGGACAAATAGATTTTGTACTGCTTTTTATAATTATGAGTATTATGCTCTTCGGATTTGTAATGCTCTTTTCCGCTAATGCACCAAAGGTAGCAAAAAGCGGCGTGTTTAAGGTTTTATGGTCGCAGGGGCGTATTTTCCTTATCGGTATAGTAGCTCTTTTCTTCGTTATGACCATTGATTACCATCGCTACAGCGGATATCGCAAATTGATATTTGTGGTTACGGAAATTATTATGATTGCCGTTATTTTCTTCGGAAATGCATCTCACGGTGCGACAAGACAGATTGGTAGTGGCTCTTTCAGTATTCAGCCCTCGGAATTTGCGAAGCTGGCAATGGTTTTATATTTTGCGTCCTATTTGTCGGATCCCCAGACGCAAGACCTTTCAAAAAGAAAAAATTTATTAACAGCGATTGGAATTATGGGTACAATCTGTCTTACATGTCTTGCACAGCGACACCTTTCGGCGACAGTCGTTATCGGCCTTATTATTGTAATGATGCTTTATGCCGCAGGGTTGAGTAATAAATTGCTTGTCAGTGGCGCAATTGCTGCTGTAGGACTTATCATTATAGCAATTATGGGTGCGGGTTACCGCTCGGACAGACTTGTCGCTTTTGTGGACCCCTTCAAATATAAAAGAGGTATCGGCTGGCAGATTGTTCAGTCACTTTACGCCGTAGGAAGCGGTGGATTGTTCGGACTTGGTCTTGGTCAGTCAAGACAAAAATACAACTACCTTCCCGAAGCGCAAAACGACTATATCTACGCAATTGTGTGCGAGGAGCTTGGCTTCATCGGAGGCGTTGCAGTAATTTTGCTTTTTGTTGCTTTCGTATGGCGCGGTATGGCAATCGCACTTCGTGCAAAAGATAAGCTCGGTATGCTTACTGCGTTTGGTATAACAAGTATCGTAGGCGTTCAGATGCTTATCAATATCGGCGTTGTGCTTTCAGTTCTTCCTTCTACGGGAATGCAGCTCCCCCTTTTCAGTCAGGGTGGCTCGTCGATGCTTGCAACAACGATTGGAATGGGAATTCTCCTTAATATATCAAAGACCAGTAAAATCAAGAAATTATAACGAAGGGTGCGCTTAAATATGCGAGTGCTACTTACAGGCGGCGGAACGGCGGGGCATATAAATCCCGCAATCGCAATTGCAAATTATATAAAGGAAAAAGATAGCGCAAGTGAATTCCTCTTTGTAGGAACGATGCGCGGACTTGAAAAAACTCTTGTCCCCAAATGCGGATATGACATTAAATTCATTGAGGTTATGGGACTTAAAAGAAAACTTACCCTTGAAAATGCAAAGGTTCTTGTAAACTACATAAAAAGCATAAGCGACGCAAAGCGCATTATCAAAGAATTCAAGCCCGATGTTGTTATCGGCACAGGCGGATATGTGTGCGCTCCCGTTGTAAAGGCGGCGGCGGCACTTAAAATCCCCACGCTTATTCACGAGCAAAATGTTTTCCCTGGGCTTGCAATAAAAATGCTTTCAAAAAAAGCGTCGGTTACCGCGATCAGCTTCCCCGAAACGAAGGATATGATGAGCGCGAAGAAAATGGTGCTTACGGGAAATCCGTTAAGACCGAACCTTTTTGAAAAACACGATATAGATGTTCTCCGCGCGCAGTACGGCTTTGACGAAAAGCCGATTGTCCTTATGTTCGGCGGCTCGCTCGGTGCGGAAAAAATGAATGAGGCGCTCGTTGAAATGATTGCCGAAAATAAAATCGGCGACTTCAACCTTATCGCATCTACGGGCGAAAAGCATTTTGAAAGAGTAAAAAATGCTCTCTCTGAAAAGGGCATTGACATAGAAAAGCTCAAAAATATCAAGGTTCTTCCTTACATATACAATATGGAAGAAATCTTCTTCGCGGCGGATGTTGTCGTGGGAAGGGCAGGCGCTATCACGGTGAGCGAAATCACAGCGCTCGGAAAAGCGGCTGTGCTTATTCCAAGTCCTTATGTAGCGCATAATCATCAGGAATATAACGCGCGCTACCTTGAAAAGAACGGCGCGGCAAAGGTTGTCCTTGAAAACGAGGTCAGCGGAGATAAAATAGCAGGCGAAATTTCTTCAGTTTTGCAAAATAAAGAAGAATTGGAAAAAATGAAGAAATCCTCCAAAAATATCGGTATTGCCGACGCTTGCGAAAAAATTTATAATTGTATTAAAGAACTCATATAACAAATACACCCCCATCAGCATACTATGTAGTTGTAGGGGGTATGGGGTTTGGAAAAATACATAGTAAACGGCGGAAGAAAACTCTCGGGAAGGGTGCGCGTTCATGGTGCGAAAAATGCAGTTTTGCCCATAATGGCGGCATCAATCCTTGCGGGAGATAAATGCAGAATATTTGACTGCCCAAATTTAAGTGATGTAAGAAATACGATGAAGATTCTCTCCGTGCTGGGCTGCGAAGCGACACTTTCGGGAGATATTCTTGAAATTGACTCATCAAATATAAATTCGTGGGAAATTCCCGAGGAAATGATGCGCGAAATGCGAAGCTCAATAATTTTCCTCGGCGCACTTGCGTCAAAAATGGGCAGAGCGAGGCTGTGCGCTCCCGGCGGGTGTGAACTTGGAAACCGCCCGATAGATTTGCATCTCAAGGCGCTTCGGCAATTAGGACTCGACATCCGCGAGGAGAATGGCTTTATAGAAGCCGCCTCACTCAATATGCATCCCGCGGATATACATCTTGACTTTCCAAGCGTAGGCGCGACGGAAAATATCATTTTAGCGTCGGCTTGCCTTCGTGGAGAAACAACAATATCAAACGCCGCTAAAGAGCCTGAAATCGTAGATATGTGCGATTTCTTAAATAAAATGGGCGCCGAAATAGAGGGCGCGGGGAGTGAATTTATCCGCATAAAAGGAACTGCGCACCTTCACGGCACGCAGCATAAAGTCATCCCCGACCGAATCGTTGCGACGACGCTTATGTGCAGCGCAATGACTACAAAAAGCGAAATAGAACTTCTCAATGTGCGAGGCGGGCATCTCGGCGCGGTGGTGTCACTCCTCCGCGAATGTGATGCAAAAATAGAATTTTTCAGGGATAAAATGTATATACGCGCCCCTGAAAAAATCAAAAGCGCGGATATGATAAAAACCCAGGTTTACCCTGGCTTTCCTACCGACGCGCAGTCGCCCGTTATGGCGATGCTGTGCTTTGCGGAGGGAACCAGTGTGATTGTGGAAAACATATTCGACAGCAGATATAAAATAATTCCCCAGCTTTGCAATATGGGGGCGGATATCCTTCAGGACGGTAGAGTAGCCGTCGTAAAGGGCGCGACTCTTTCGGGAGCACATGTGCGTGCTATGGACCTTCGAGGCGGCGCGGCGCTTACCATTGCGGCACTTGGTGCGAAGGGGCAAAGCGAAATTTCAGGCATCGGTTATATAGAACGCGGATATGTCAATCTCGACAGCACTTTGCGTGAGCTTGGTGCCGATATCGTAAAACAGTAGAAAAAAGGAGGCAGGAGAAATGAGAAAAATGAAAAAACGCCAGAGGAAGCAGCTTTCCCTTTTAATAGGAGTAGTGCTTTTTTTATCCGTTGCGGCAATTATAATGCTCACCCCTGCCTTTGACATAAATAAAATCGAGGTTCACGGAAACTCCGTGCTGAAGGATGAGCAGATTATCAAGGCAAGCGGAATAGTGGAGGGTGTAAATATTTTCGGAGTATCCATCAAGGAAACAAAGGAAAATATAAAATCCCTCGGCTATGTTGAAAGTGTGAAAATAAAAAGGTCACTTCCGTCAACCATAAAAATAACCGTGGTTGAGGAAGTGGGCGTAGCATATCTTAAAGCGGACGACGGATTTGTTATTATCGCCGCTGACGGACGATGCGTTGAAATAACTGACGGCGCAGATGAAAATAATTCCGTAAAGACACCCGACCTTCCGCTTGTAAAGGGTATGAAAAATGTCAAATACAAGGTAGGTCAGACAATCAAAACCGAAAACGAGCTTCAGCTCGAAGCGCTTACTGCCTGCCTGCACGAGTTTTCAAGGCAGGATTACATCTTCGACATACGCGAAATTGATGTGACTGATATTACAGATATCAAGTTCTACTATCATAACAAGGATTTGTGCGTAACACTCGGAACAACGGATCTTATCGATTATAAGATGGAATGCTTCGGGGCATATCTTAAAAAAGTAGGAACCCTTCCGACAGGCTATGTAGACCTCAACTATGTTAAAAAGGGAGAGGTTATACACGCTCCTCTTGTAAAGGAAGAACCCACACAGGAACCTGCGCAGGAAAAAGCCGAATAAAATTATAAACAAATGAAAAAAACCTCTTGAAAAAGACGCCGTTTAGGTGTATTATATAATATATAATTGTGTTTGGTATATCTATATTACACATAGAGGAGGATTTCCAATGAGAATGGAATATGCAGCAGAGCTCGGTTTAGCTCAGAAAATTAAAGTAGTAGGTGTTGGCGGCGGCGGAAACAACGCTGTTAATCGAATGGTAGAGGCAGGCGTTAAGGGCGTTGAATTCATCGCAGTAAATACAGATAAGCAGGCGCTTACAAAGAGCCACGCAAGCCAGAAGATCCAGATCGGCGACAAGCTTACAAAGGGCCAGGGCGCAGGCGGTAAGGCTGAAATCGGCAGAAAGGCTGCTGAAGAAAGCCGCACAGAAATCGAACAGGTTCTCAAAGATGCAGATATGGTATTCGTAACTGCAGGTATGGGCGGCGGCACAGGTACAGGTGCAGCTCCCGTTGTTGCAGCTATTGCAAAGGAACTTGGCGTACTTACAGTAGCAATCGTTACAAAGCCTTTCGGCTTTGAAGGAAGAAGACGCATGATTCAGGCTGAAGAAGGCGTTGAACAGCTTCGTGGTAATGTTGATACACTCGTTGTTATCCCCAACGACAGACTTCTTGATATCAGCAATAGTAAGACAAGCCTTCTTGACGCGTTCAAGGATGCTGACGAAATCCTTCGTCAGGGCGTACAGGGTATCTCCGACCTTATCGTAGGCGCAGGTATCATCAATGTTGACTTTGCTGACGTTACAACAGTAATGAAGGATGCAGGTCTTGCTCATATGGGTATCGGTCGTGCAAGCGGCGAAAACCGTGCTGAAGAAGCTGCAAAGATGGCTATCGAAAGCGCACTTCTCGAAACAACAATCGACGGCGCAACAGGCGTTCTTATCAATGTTATCGGTGGTGCAAGCCTTAACCTTCACGAAACAAATGCAGCAGCTAACCTTATCGGCGAATGCGTAGATGAAGATGCAACTGTTATCTTCGGTGCAGCAATCGACGAAAGCCTTGAAGACGATATCATCATCACAGTTATCGCAACAGGCCTTGAAGGAAAGAAAAAAGAAAAGGAAGGTTTCTTCGCTACAATCGGTGACGACAGCGAACTTGAAATCCCCAATTTCTTGCAGAAACCCAATTTCGATTAAGGAGAAATTAAAGTGGAATTTTTAGATAAAGTAAAAAAAGTTGCAACTGATGTTGCTTCCGCTTCAAGCAAGCAGAGTAAGAAATTTTATTCAATAGCAAAGCTCAACCTTGAAGTGGTTGAAAAGCAAAGCAATGTAAAAAACCTTTATAAAGAGGTTGGTTTTGAAGCTTATAAGGCTTTCCAGGCAGGGGAAGATGTGAAGGAGGCAATCCTTCCGCTTCTTGAAAAAATCGATTCTATCGAGGAAAAGATAGCAATAGCCCGCAAGTCAATTGACGACATCAAAAACACAGACGAAGTTGGAGTGGAGGATGTTTCCTTCGCTGACAGCGAAGCTGTTGAAGCGGATGTCTACGATGGACAAAGTGAGTTCGTTGAATCAGAAACAGAGCCTGTCGATCCTGTAGAATAAGTGTCGGGAGTTGTTGTTAATTGAAAACGATTTGTCCGAATTGCAGAAAAAGAGTCAGATTTTCTTTTTGGAGAATAGACGCAATGAAACTTCAATGCCCCGTATGCCGCGCATTCGTGTTTGAAAGGTTCAGACTATTTGAGGTTCTTGCCGTAATTGGCGGTTTAGGAGCTTTAGGCTTTGCTATTGCGGTGTTGGGCTTGAAAGGATTTGAGATACTTCTCTGTGCGGTGGGAATAATCGCTGTTGAATATTTAATACGACTCATATTCATATGGATTCATAACTATCAAAACGAAAACATATACTAAAAAATAAGCGTCATACGAAAGTATGACGCTTTATTTTTGTTTAAATCAGTTCAAATAATTTTACGAACATCGGTGCAACGATAACGGTCATAAGACCTGCTACCGCGATTGAAAGCCCGCTTATAGCACCTTCGGTCCTGCCCATCTCAAGCGCTTTTGCAGTACCGCCTGCGTGGGAGGAAGTTCCTATCGCAGTTCCTATCGCAACGGGGTTTGTTATTTTGAAAATCCTGCAGACAGGCTCTGCGATGATATTTCCGAATACGCCCGTCACAACGATTGAAATTGCAGTAAGTGCCGAAATTCCTCCAAGCTCCTCCGCCATACCAACGCCGATGGCAGTCGTTACCGATTTGGGAATGAATGACGCGAAAAGCTCGCTGTCAAATTTAAATGCAATTGCAACCGCTAAAATGGATACAGCCGAAATTATCGTGCCTGAAAAGATTCCGACAAGGATTGCCACAACATTCTTTTTAAGTTCCTCAAGCTTTTCATAAAGCGGAATTGCAAGACAAACTGTTGCAGGTGTTAAAAAGAATGAAAGAAGTGATGTCGATTCCTTGTAGTGCTTGTAATCAATTTTGAAGCCGAGCACCACGATAATCATAAGAACAATTGAAATCAAAAGGGGGTTAAGCCACGCCTTTTTGTATTTCTTCTGAAGGAATACGCCGAACATATAGCAAAGAAGGGTTAAAAATGTGTAAAAGAACATTGAGTTATCAAGCATCTTTACCCCTCCTTTTTTCTTTTGCCTTGATAAGTGCCTGTGTGATTTTGCCCGTAGCTACCATAATAACAATGGTCACGACAAGCATTATGATAATCGCTGGAACAAGTCGGGGCTTTATAACTCCCCAGTAATCAATTACGCCAACGCCTGCCACAACGAAGAACATCGGCATCGTTACAAGGAAAAAGTCGCTTGTTTCCCTGACATGTTCCACCTTAATTACCTTGGTAAGCAAAAGGATAAACATGATAAGAAGTCCGTAAATGCTTGCAGGCACGGGGAGGGGCAAAAGAGTATTTAAAAGCTCGCCCAGAAATGAAACCCCGAGTATTATTACAAGCTGCCATACATATTTCATATACGCCACCTCATATTTTCATTGTAAGGGAAATTCTCTTTTTCTCCTTGTCAACATCGAGAATTTTTACCTTTACAATATCGCCGACACTTAAAACATCGGTAGGATGCTTTATGAATTTATTTGAAATCTGCGAAATATGAACAAGTCCGTCCTGATGAACGCCGATATCCACAAACGCGCCGAAGTCGATTACATTGCGGACAGTACCCTCTAAAATCATACCGACGGTCAGTTCGTCAAGTGACATACAACCGCTGCGGAGCAGGGGCTTGGGAAGCTCATCACGCATATCACGACCTGGCTTTGCAAGCGTGTCGCAAATGTCGCGGAGCGTGAACATACCGATTTCAAACTCCTTGCAAATTTCTTCCGCAATTTCCTTTGTAACACGACTTGTGATGTCGGGGAAACTGCTCTTTTTGATTTCGTCTTTTGTATATCCGCACTTTTCAATGAGCGCACGCGCCGCATCGTAGCTTTCAGGATGGACGGAGGTATTATCCAAAAATTCCTTTCCGTCGGGAATACGCATAAAGCCTGCACATTGAACGAATGCCTTTTCGCCGAGCTTACTTACCTTTAAAAGCTCGCGTCTTTTTGTGAATGAACCGTTTTCCTCACGGTATGCAACAATGTTATTTGCCACCGCCGATGAAACGCCTGAAATATACGAAAGAAGTGATGCCGACGCGGTGTTGAGGTCAACGCCTACGCTGTTAACGCAGTCCTCAACAACGCCACCAAGAGCGCCTGATAATTTCTTCTGATTGCAGTCGTGCTGATACTGACCTACGCCGATTGAACGCGGATCAATCTTAACAAGCTCGGCAAGCGGGTCCTGAAGTCTTCTTGCGATTGAAACTGCGCTACGAAGCGAAACATCGTAGTCGGGGAATTCCTTTGCACCAAGCTCGCTTGCGCTGTAAACGGATGCGCCCGCTTCGGAAACAACCATATATTTAACTTCGCGGTCAAGCTCGCCGATAAGCGATGCGATAAACTTTTCGCTTTCGCCTGTCGCAGTACCATTACCGATTGAAACGAGCGTAACGCCGTTTCTCTCAATCATTCCGCGAACCTGCTTTTTCGCTTTTTCAATATCGTGATGCTCAAGCGTAAAGTAACCTACGCCCGTTTCAAGCACCTTGCCCGTAGAATCTACAACGGCAAGCTTACAGCCTGTCCTGTAACCGGGGTCAACGCCGAGAACAATATGCCCCTTCACGGGAGGAGTCATAAGAAGGTTTTTAAGATTTACGCTGAAAAGTGAAATCGCACCACTTTGCGCACGCTCGGTCAGGTCGGAACGGATTTCGTTCTCGATTGAAGGCGCGATAAGGCGCTTGTAACTATCCTGCGCCGCTTCTTTCACAAGGTCGGAAAGAGCGGTGTTGTCCTTCTTAATAACTTCCTTATAAAGATAATCTGTGATAATTTCGCTTTCAAGCTCAAGCTTGATGCTTAAGATATCTTCCTTTTCGCCGCGGTCCATAGCAAGAATTCTGTGGTCGGCAACCGCCTTTACGGGCTCGGAATATTCATAATACATCTGATAAACGCTGTTTTCACCCTTGCCCTGCTTACTTGCAATTGCGCCGTTCATATAGGTAAGACGGCGGATATTCTTGCGGAAATCCGCGTTGTCGGAAATATCCTCGGCAATAATATCCTTTGCCCCGTCAATCGCTTCCTGCGCGGTAGCGACACCCTTTTCTTCATTTACATATTTTGCGGCTTCTTCCATTATGTCACCTGTAAATTCCTGCTCCATAATGAGAATTGAAAGAGGCTCAAGTCCCTTTTCGCGTGCGATGCTTGCGCGCGTTTTTCTTTTGGGACGATAGGGACGATAAATATCTTCAAGCTCGGTCATTGTTTTTGCGTTTTCAACCGATGCCTTTATTTCGTCTGTAAGTTTTCCCTGCTCGTCGATAAGGCGGATAATTTCCGCTTTTCTTTCTTCAATCGCGCGAAGCGAGGTAAGACGGTCGGAAATCTTACGGATAAGCTGGTCATCCATATTTCCCGTCAGTTCCTTACGATATCTCGCAATAAAGGGAATTGTGTTTCCCTCGTCAAGAAGATTTACGACATTCTGGGTTTTCTTTTCATCTGTATTAAGTTCTGTACAAAGCTGTTTTAATATATCCATTATGCTGACCTCACATTGAGAAAATTGCGCCGACTGCACCTGCGATTATAATATAGAAAATCGGGTGGAGCTTAACTTTATTTGTGAATACAAGAAGGAGTGCGAAAAGTATCGCCGCCTTGATATCTATTGCGTGGAGAAGATTTCCGCCTTTTGTGAAAATGCCGCTTTTCGTCATCATCAGCGCTGCGGAGGCAATCATACCCGTTACTGCAGGGCGGATAGAGTAGAATGAGCGTGCCACGATTTTGTTTTCCTTGAATGCGGCAAGAACCTTTGCAACGATTAAAATAATTATTACCGACGGAAGAACGAGCGCAAGTGTTGCCAAAAATCCGCCGAGGAGCGCGCTCCATATACCGCCGACATCGTGCCCTGTGGTAAAGCCTACATAGGTCGCCATATTGACACCGATGGGGCCAGGGGTAGATTCGCCGACTGCAACCATTGTAGAAAGCGTTTCGGAATCAAACCAGCCTGTGTTTTCCGACATTGCGCGAAGGAAGGGGATTGTCGCAAGGCCGCCGCCAATTGCGAAAAGTCCCGTCTTGAAAAATTCAATGAAAAGCTTAAGCCATATCATTTTTCTTCGCCCCCTTTCTTCATCGTAGCGATGCCGACGAGCGCCGCCGCAAGAACGATGAATACGGGAGAAATCTTCGGGAATACAACCGATATAATAAATGAAATTATTGCGAGCACAGCGCAAAGCTTGTCAGCGATTGCCTTTTTGCCCATTGTGATAACTGCATTTATAATCAGAACTGCAACTGCAACACGAATACCTGCGAGGATATGTCCCACGATCTCGTATTCCATAAAGTTCTGAAGAACAGCCGCGATAACGCTTATGATTATAAGCGAGGGAAGTACAACACCGATTGTTGCCGCGATTGCTCCGCGAACTCCTTTCGCCTTGTAACCAACGAAGGTCGCAGTATTTACCGCGATAACACCAGGGGTGCACTGCGCAACTGCGTAGTAGTCAAGCACTTCCTCGTCGCTTGCCCATTTTTTGTTTTCAACGACCTCTCTCTGAATAAGCGACAACATGGCGTAACCTCCGCCGAATGTAAATGCGCCTATTTTAAAGAAGGACGAAAATAATTCCCATAAAACTTTCACAAAGAACACCTCAATTATTTTCCAGGACTGTGTAGAGCGATGCCGCATCATTTTTCAGCGTATGCTCGCGGATATCCTCGATTCTTACCTTGATAAGTCTTTCTCCGAAGCGGATTTCTAAAATATCTCCGCACTTGACCTCGGCACTTGCCTTGCAGACTTTTCCATTAAGACTTACTCGACCTGCATCGCAGGCCTCGTTTGCAACGGTTCTGCGTTTTATAATTCTTGATACCTTTAAAAACTTGTCTATTCTCATAATCAGCCCTCGTTAAAAAATGCGTGAAATGCCTTGTATGCCATATACACGTCAAGTTTTGAAACCACTTCAAACGGCGCATGCATAGAAAGTACGGGCACACCGCAGTCAACAGTTTCAACACCAAGGTTTGCAACATACTGCGCGATTGTACCGCCGCCGCCTGCGTCAACCTTTCCAAGCTCGCCAACATGCCAAAGAACCTCGTTTTCGTTAAAGAGCTTTCTGATTTTGCCCATAAGCTCGGCAGATGCGTCGCTTGAACCACTCTTTCCGCGAGCGCCTGTATATTTTGAAATTACAACGCCGTAATTTATCATCGCGCAGTTGCGCTTTTCGTAGGGAGCGGGGAAACTGGGGTCAAACGCACCATTAACATCGGCGCTTAAGCAGTAGCTCTTGTCAAGCGCGCGGAGTAAATTGAGCTCATTTGCGCCTTCACCGCATTTTTCCATAAGTTCAAGAAGCATCAGCTTTGTGAAATCACTCTTTGCGCCTGTGTTACCCATGCTGCCGACTTCCTCTTTGTCGGAAAGCATACAAATTGCAGTCTTGTCACACGCCTCGGTTGTGAGGATTGACATAAGCGCAGGGTATGCGCACACTCTGTCGTCGTGGCCGTATGAACCGATAAGGCTTCTGTCAAAACCGATATCCTTCGCATTTGCGGAAGGAACTATCTGAAGCTCGGCGCTTAAGAAGTCTTCTTCGCAAATGCCATACTTTTCGTTTAATATTGAAAGGATATTTTCCTTTACTGCATCCTTTTCCGCGCCTTCCTTTGCCATAGAGCCGATTAAGATGTTGAGCTGTTCGCCCTCGATAACCTCGGACGCAGTTTTCTTCATCTGGTCCATTGCAAGATGAGGAAGAAGGTCAGTTATAACGAATGTAATATCGTCGTTTTCGTCGCCTATACGGATATCAACAGTTTCGCCGTCTTTCTTGATAACCACGCCGTGAAGGGCAAGCGGAATTGCAGTCCATTGATACTTTTTGATACCGCCGTAGTAGTGCGTCTTGAGATAGGAAAGCTCGCCATCCTCGTAAAGGGGATTGGGCTTTAAATCAAGGCGGGGAGCGTCGATGTGCGCGCCTACAATATTAACACCGTCTGTGATTTTCTCGCTTCCGATAACTGCAAGGAATAAACTGCGAAGCTTGTTGATGGCGTAAACCTTGTCGCCTTCCTTCAAAGTTTCGTAGCTTTCAAGGGGTTTGAAACCACATTCCTCGGCAAGGCGCACAGCCTCATTTACGGACTCGCGCTCTGTTTTGCACTTTGTTAAAAAGTCCTTATATCCTTCGGAAAATTTAAAAACAATTTCCTTATCAACATTAGTTTTCCAACCGTTCTGAAGTTCATATTTCATAACTAAAACCTCACTTTAATAGAATTTATATTCGGCGATTATCGTTTCAAGTGCCGCCCAACCGCCTAAAAGACCGCTTTTGATTTTTCTGTCACAATCCTGACACAGAGAAATCAAGGTTTCAATGTTTTCAAGCTTTAATTTATCCGCTTTACGCGTTGATTTTTCGGCAACGAAGCCACCGCCAAGAAGCGATACTGTCGATGAAAAGCCCTCTCCGCTTAAAAGATAAAGCTTCGCCTTGTATATTGTAATAAGCTGTCCCGAAAGAATTGTCAGGAGCGGAACGGGTTCCTCGCGCAGTTCACGAAGCTGATAAAGAAGGTTGTAACAAGCCTCGCGCCTGCCATCGAAAATCGCATCAATCAGCGCGTATACATTTTCCGTCGTAGGCTTTATAATAACCGCGTCGATATCCTCGCGCGTTATCTGCGTGTTTTTTGAAAATGCAAGGATTTTCTCAAACTCCGTCTTGATGCTGTGCATATTGCGTTCGAGCGAGCTTATAAGATAGGATGCGTTTTTCGCATCAATCGTCTTTCCGCTCGCAGCGGCAATCTTCGCCATCCACGGCTTAAGCTGTGCCTCGTTTCGTAAGGGGAAGTCAACCACGACCGCGCCACCCTTTTCGGCAGCCTTGCGGACGGTGTTTTGCTTTTTGCCCTTTTCGGGAAGCTTCTCCCACAAAATAACGCAGTTGTACGGAGCGACAGCGGATAAAATCTTTTCCCATTGCGCTTTGTTTTTGATATTACCCTCAAAAAGACCGCACTTTTTGAAAACGAGCAGCTTTCGCTCGCTCATAACGGGAAGCGTTTCCATAAAATCCTCCGCCTCGTTCACGGGAGGGATTTGCGAATAGCTCTGAAAATTCATCATTTCAGACCACTCTTCGATAAGAGCCTTTTTAATCTCGCCGATGCAGAATTCTATAAGATATTCTTCCGCCCCCTGAAAAATGTAAAGAGGAGCAATGTTTCCCTGTTTAATTGTATTTCGGAGCTCTTCGTAAAACATAACGAACATCCTTTTCCAAAACATAAAAATACATTATATATTCTACCATATTTTGCGCAAAAGTTCAATAAAAATATAGGAAGGAAAGAAACAAATTGAAATATGTGAAAAAATAGAAAAATCTATTGACATTCTACGAAAAAGATGTTAGAATTCTAATAGAATAAAAAGAAAAGAGGTAGAATTCTATGAATTATGATAAGATTATTGTTGAATTAATGGGAAGAATACAGACATTGGAAGAAAATGTAGCAATGCTTATGGAAAACAATAAAGAAAAAAA
>JAZRFX010000247.1:0-4592 GCA_045643845.1 Clostridia bacterium
ATGAATCTATATTCCCAACAGAAGCGCGGCATGTTTTACGGGCTAATATTGACAATTTAGAATTTAGATGCAGTTACCGTTTAACAAATCTTGATTTAAAATCTTTCCTGAAGCGGTACCAAGTACAGCACCAAAAAATAGAAGATTTTGATTATACGGAAAAACGATACCCATGGACAGAGTTAAATCAGCATGATTTACAGTACGGTGTCAACGATGTCATTGGTCTTGTGGAAGCTATTCATGCTCTAATGGATTTGAATAATGATGATTATTATACTTTACCCTTAACATCAACGGGTTATGTTAGAAGAGAATGTAAAAAAGCAATGAGGGCTGAACATTTAAACATAATGGAATGTTTCCCAAGTTACGATGTTTTTAAAATGCTTCGCGCTGAGTTTCGCGGCGGCAATACCCACAGTAACAGGTATTTTGTAGATGAAGTAATAAAAGAACCTGTAACAAGTTTTGATATATCGTCAAGCTATCCGTCACAACAATGTAATAAACTGTTCCCCGCTTCACCTTTTAAACAGGTACCGAGACCGAGCATAAAACTAATTGAAAGACTTATTGAGCATAACAAGGCTGTGCTTTTTGAGATTCATGCTACAGGCGTAAAACTCCGTAACAGGTTTACTGCTATACCCTATATACCGATAGCGAAGTGCAGTTATATAAAAGGCGAAGTAAACGACAACGGCAGAGTTTTACAAGCAGATGCGTTGACGATGGTTATTAATGAGATTGATTATAAGATAATTGATAGTCAATATTGCTTTGATATCATCGAAGTTGTAAAAGCATACAAAAGCAGACTGGACAAATTACCGCAAGGCTTGATAGACTGTAACATTGAATTTTTCAGGAAGAAAACAGAATTAAAAGGCGTTAAAGGTCAGGAGATATATTATTTCAAAAACAAAGAACTTTTAAATAGTATTTACGGCATGTCAGTACAAGACCCCGCTAAGGCAAGTGTCTTGTTTAATGATTGCCTGTATGAAGAGGACAAGAGCAAAACCGAAGAACAGTTATTAAATGAAGCGCGTAAACGGGCGTTTACCTGTTATCAGTTCGGGTGCTGGACAACAGCACACGCTCGCGCCGCATTGCAGGCAGGGATTGATTTATGCGGTGACAGCCTGCTTTATGTAGATACTGACTCATGTAAGTTCATAGGCACCGCGGATTTCACACGATACAATGAAGAACAAAAGCGACTGTCAACAAACAGCGGGCTTTATGCCACTGATAAATCTGGTATAACTCATTTCGGCGGGGTATATGAGTTTGACGGGGTTTACGATTCATTCATAACACAGGGCGCAAAAAAGTACGCATACACGGATAATAGCGGGGTGCATGTTACCGTGTCAGGCGTAGGAAAAAAACGCGGCGCCGCCGCACTACTCAATGCAGGCGGGCTTGATGCTTTCAGAAGCGGTTTTATATTTCATAATTGCGGCAAAACCCGAAGCATATATAATGATGAAAACTACGGGAAATATATGATAGATAATCATATTTTGGAAATCACAAGAAATGTTGTAATAGAAGAACAGGATTATACATTGTCGCGAACTGCAACGTTTGACACCGTAATACAAACATCCAAAGCAGACTTGTACAAAATGCTCCAATGTTGGCAAAATGTACACATTTAACTATAAATTTTGTTTATTTTGCTATCCTGTTTTTAGTAAATAATTCTTGCAAAACCCCGCTTTTGTGGTATAATAAAATAAAAAACGCTAAAATTCAGGGGGTATAATTATGTTGTGCTTTTATTTCTATGGCGATAGGATGCCAAATGGCACCCGCGAACTATTAGAAATTCACCGCTATCATGGAAAGAAACGGTCTTTAACAAAAGGGATGTTCAAATCGTTGTTAAATGCTATGTCTTTTCTTGAAGCGAATTTTACACAGAATCATAAAGTTGTTTGCTACATCTTTAGAGATAAGAAAATAGCAAAAACGATAGTATACAATACTTTTGAAATGCCAAATGATTATATTATAAAAGCTGTCTACTATATAAATGGTAAACCTTTTAAATTTACTAAAGAATTTAGAGGGCAATAAAATGATTTGGGTAACATACTTCAACAGTGACGGAAAACTTTTAATGAGAATGAATACCAGAAGCAAACATTTAAACAACAGGCTTTATAAAAAGATAGTTCAGGCGGCTTATAAACTTGCAGAAGATGAAACGCCATGGGTTACGGGATTCATTCAAGACGGTTTTCATAAATGTTATTCTTATGAGTATTTTCTCTTTTCGGCTGACAATAAAGGAAAAATAGAAGTTTTTTCCAATAACTTTTGGGGCCCTCTTTCCTTGTGTGTTAATAATAAATATATAAGAAGTTATTATTGATTTCTTCCCCGCCGCAAGCCCTGAAGCGGTTTAACGTTTCAGGGTTTGCAGGGGGATGAAGTTAAAGTTTCATCCTACTATTAAAAAGGGGGGTTCAAATAATGAACTTCGTAAAAACCAACATCGACACCACCAACAAAAAAGCCGTGTATCGTATGACCTGTGGGGAGTCCCTTAAAGTAGGGGGACTTGAAAAAGGGTTGTCTATCCCCATTGACAACTACGCACTTTATGAGGATGACAACAAAAAGGTCTTGACGTTCACTTCAGGCGCGCACAAGTACGGGACTATCTCCGCAACGTTTATCAAGTCATTTACAGAAATTATTGATCTCATGGACGGAGAAGAATTTTCTATCATTATTACAGGCGGACAGAGCAAGCAAGGGCGCAATTATGTAAATTGCGAGCTGGACTGTACTTGATGCCATGACAGAAAACGAATTAATCATGTATAGTTTCCGCGTAGTGGTAACACTGAACAACAAAAGCAAAAGGACTGAAATACACAAAGTCCGCGAAGCTGATACCCGTTTTGGTTCCTGTGTTGCAACGGGTAAAGTTGTCAGATATTACAACGACTTGCGCGACAAAGGAAAGATACTTGATTATCACATTTATTTCTAAAGCAGAAGAAGAGGGTTTTCACCCTCTTCTTTTTATTTAATACCGTAGATATATGCGGGTTTAATTTCGTTATTGCCTGAAGCTATTGTATGAGTTTGCCCGCTAACTTGTGTAGTATACGCATCCTCAAAAGTAACGCCTGTTGCATCTACCGTAAATCCGCGGTATCCCGCTCTAACATAAGTTGTTGTAATAAGCGTGTTTTGTAATGTCCTGTAACAGCTATGAGAGTTTTTAAAGCATAAAACGTTCTCATATACAACAGATTCCGCGGTAACTGTTGACGCTGTATCCTCTGTTACTCTGAAAGAAACTACAACAGCATTATATTCCGATAGGTCAAGCAACACTTTCTGAGCGTCGAACGTGTAATTTATATTGGTATTGCTCCACAACAAAGTAAAAGCGTTTCCAAGTCCCGCGGGGATAACACCGCTTGCGAGTTTTGCCGCGGTAATGGTGCCATCTGCAATTTTATCATTAGTAACAGCACCATCATGAATATTTGTCGTATAGACTTGTCCAATTCCTAATTTATCATAGGTTACGCATTCTGAGGCAAGTTTGGAATTAGTTACTGAACCGGAAGCAATTTTATCCGCGGTTACTGCTCCGTTCGCTAATTTTGCCGTTGTGATGCTACCATCCCCGACAGTTGGCGTTGGAATAGCGCCAGGAGCAAGTTTATCCGCGGTTACTGCGCCGTCCGCTAATTTTGCCGTTGTTACCGCGTCGACTGCGAGTTTTGCCGTTGTTACCTGAGAGTCCGCGATTTTACCCGTTGAAACTGAACCGTCTGCAAGTTTTTCCGTTGTTACCGCGCCGTTTGGGATAGAAACCGCAGGAATAGCGCCCGCCGCTATTTTTTCCGCGGTTACTGCTCCGTCTGCGAGCTTCTCCGTTGTTATTTGTCCGTTGGCAATTTTGGAAGTGATAACGGCTGTTGCTCCGAGTTTGTTTGTTGTTACCGCCCCGTCTGCCAGTACCATTTGATTGACACTGCCGTTAGCAAGTTTATCTCTTGTTACTGCTCCGTCTGCGAGTTTTGCCGTTGTGATGCTTCCATCTCCGACAGTTGGGGCGGGGATAGCGCCCGCCGCTATTTTATCCGCGGTTACTGCTCCGTCTGCGAGTTTTGCCGTTGTTACACTGCCGTCTGCAATCGTAGCAGACGCAGCTTGTTCCGCGACTTCAAGCGCATTTTCCGCGGTTGCTTTCGCCTGCGTTGATAATTCAACAGCGCTTTCACTTTCCTCTATTGTCTCGCGCATTTCGGGAATAAGTTCGGCAAACTGTTTTACATACGATATAATCCAATCAAGATTAAGCTCGTGAAAATTTGAAAAAGGAAATCTGAACATGTGATTATTCCTCTACAGGTTCAATAACTTCATGCCGCCAGCTTTTTCTCTCAATTACTCCCGCTTCGATAGTTCCCCATTCACAGGAATCAACTTCATTGTTATCCGCGTTCGTTGCGGAATTGGCACAATACAGATGAAATTGGCGCTCCATCTCTTCACGAGTTCCAAAGCGGTTGTTTACTGCCTGCGGTTCCCCTGCCTTAATAGATTTC
>JAZRFX010000248.1:0-10951 GCA_045643845.1 Clostridia bacterium
CATTCATTTTGACTATCGCCTTGCGCTTGAATGTGCAAAGGGCGGCGTTGACAAAATCCGTATAAACCCGGGAAATATCGGCTCATCGGATAGAGTAAAGGCTGTTGCGGACGAGTGTGGAAGCAGAAATATTCCCATCCGCATCGGCGTTAACGGAGGCTCTCTTGAAAAAGAAATTCTAGCAAAATATGGCGCGCCCACACCCGATGCTCTTTGCGAGAGTGCGCTTTCTCATATAAAACTTTTAGAAGACTGTAAATTCTACGATATTGCTCTTTCTATAAAGAGCAGCAGCGTGGAATCAACCGTCAGCGCGTATAGAAAAATTGCCGATATGATAGATTATCCCCTCCATGTCGGAGTGACCGAGGCTGGAACAGAGTTCGGCGGTGTTGTAAAAAACAGCATCGGTATAGGAAGCCTTTTGCTTGACGGAATCGGAGACACTCTCCGCGTTTCGTTGACCGCACCTCCCGTGCGTGAGGTTGTGGCGGGAATTGAAATTCTCCGCGCGCTCAATCTTCGTCAGGGCGTGCAGTTTGTCAGCTGTCCCACCTGCGGAAGATGTCAGGTTGATATGATCCCCGTCGCTAATAAAGTAAGCGAAAAGGTTTCAAAAATAAACAAAAATATCACAGTTGCCGTTATGGGCTGTGCAGTAAACGGACCAGGAGAAGCGCGTGAAGCCGATATCGGTATCGCCTGCGGAAAAGGGGAGGCGCTCTTGTTCAAAAACGGCGAAACAGTCCGCAAAATTCCGATTGAAGTTGCGGCGGAAGAACTTTTGAAAGAAATCGAGGAATTATAATGCAAAAATACAGTTTGGGAGATACTTTTTCAAATGCGCAGTATGATGGCGATTTGAAAAACGCCAAAATGCTTAATATACATGCCGATCCCGATGCGCGTACTATAGTTGCCTATGCGGAAATAGATAAAATAGTTGAATACAGTGAGGTTCAGAAATTTTCCGAAGCCGTAAAGACGGCATACAAACTCGCCGAATTTGGTCTTAATCTCGAATTTGAGCTTGAGGAAGCGGACGAGAATGAGTGCGTAAACTATTGCATTGACCGCGTAGTTTCAAAAGATGTTTTCTGGAGAGCTATTCTTGACAGCTGTATTGTTACCTGCGGAAATGAGAAAGTAACGATATCCTTACGCCACGGAAATCTTGACCTTGCCGAAAAAGAAGGAATCGGGGAGAAGCTTTCGTCAGAACTCGGAAAGTGGTTTGGTATAAATAAAAAATTTGTCTTTGACTCTGACGAAATGACCGTCGAAACAAAACTTGAGCCCGTCTATATGAAAAAGGAAGATACAGCTCCCAAAAAGATTGTTTCCGTTGCGGCTGAAGGTGCGCTCATTGGTAAGCCTTTCCCCGTAAACGACCTTATAAACATAAAGGAAATTGATAACTATACGGGAAACTGTATGATTTGTGGCGAGGTTTTCGGACTTGATTTCAAAGAAATCGCCAAGATTAAAAAGTCGATTGTTTCCTTTTATATAACCGACTACACATCATCTATTACTTGTAAATGCTTTGTTCCCATCGCCGCAACCGAGGAGGTTATCGGCGCGCTTAAAAAGACGAGCGTGGTTGCCGTTCGCGGTAAGGCGGAAATGGATAATTTCTCGCACGAACTTACAGTTATGGCGCGTGATATTATTCCCTACGAACTTCCCAAGGAAAAGGACGACGCCGAGGAAAAGCGTGTCGAACTTCACGCTCATACAAAATCATCCGCAATGGATGCCGTTGTAAGCGCGAAGGACCTTGTAAAGCAGGCTATGAAATACGGCCATAAGGCGATTGCCATAACTGACCACGGATGTGTTCAGGCATTCCCCGAGGCGTTCCATACTGCCGATGAAACTATAAAAATTCTTTATGGCTGTGAAGGATATCTTATCGAGGAGGGTGCTCCTCTTGCGAAAGAAACCAAACGCTACCATATAATAATATTTGCGCAGAATCTTACAGGTCTTAAGAACCTCTATAAGCTTGTAAGTGCATCCAATCTAGAGCATTTCTATAAAAGACCTCTCATCCCGCGCGATGTCTTAAACGCCCATCGTGAAGGTCTTATTTTAGGCTCTGCGTGCGAAGCGGGCGAGCTTTTCCGCGCCATTTTAAACGGAGAAAGTGACGAGGAATTAGAGCGCATCGCGTCATATTATGACTATCTTGAGGTACAACCGATAGGAAACAACGAGTACCTTGTCCGTAACGGAGTAATTGCCGACCGCGAGGGGCTTTGCGACCTTAATCGCAAGGTTATCGCGCTTGGCGAAAGGCTCGGAAAACTTGTTGTAGCGACGGGAGATGTTCATTTCCTTCGTAAGCGTGACGAGGTTTTCCGCCGTATTCTTCAGGCAGGTCAGGGCTATCAGGATGCCGATATGCAGGCACCCTTGTATTTCAGGACAACACGCGAAATGCTCGACGAATTTTCATATCTTCCCGAAGAAAAAGCGTATGAAATCGTTGTAACAAACACCAATAAAATCGCCGATATGATTGAAAATATCCGCCCCGTACCCAAGGGTAATTTCCCACCGAAAATCGAGGGAAGTGCCGAGGATATTGAGCGTATCGCCCGCGAAACTGCGGAAAGTCTGTATGGAAAACCACTCCCCGAGCTTGTAGAAGACAGACTGCAGCGCGAACTTAAGAGCGTTATCGGTAACGGCTACGCCGACCTTTACAATATTGCAAGACTTCTCGTTAAACACTCGCGCGAGGAAGGTTATGTCGTTGGCTCGCGTGGTAGTGTAGGCTCGTCATTTTTGGCATACTGCGCGCAGATTACCGAGGTTAATTCACTCCCTCCGCACTACAGATGCCCCGAATGTAAACATTCCGAATTTACGGCTGACGAAAATTACGACTCAGGTCTTGATATGCCTGATAAGAACTGCCCCATATGCGGCGCGCAGTATGTAAAGGACGGTCATAACATCCCCTTTGAAACCTTCCTCGGCTTCAAGGGCGACAAACAGCCCGATATCGACCTTAACTTCTCGGGCGAAAATCAGGCGAGTGCCCATAAATATACGGAGGAAATCTTCGGAAAGGGCTATGTTTTCCGCGCAGGAACTGTGAGTACCGTCGCGGAAAAAACGGCTTACGGCTATGTAAGAAAGTATTTCGAGCAAAAGGGACAATACGTCCACAATGCCGAGGTAGAGCGTCTGAAAAAGGGCATAATGAATGTAAAAACCACAACAGGTCAGCACCCCGGCGGCGTTATTGTACTTCCCAAGGGACACGATATTCACGAATTCACACCCATTCAGCACCCTGCTGAAAAGGCTGAAAGTGGTATTATAACAACACACTTCGATTACCATAGTATTGACGAAAATCTCTTGAAACTCGATATTCTCGGCCACGATGATCCGACTATGATCCGTATGCTTCAGGATATTACGGGCGTAGATCCTACAACGATTCCGCTGGATGATAAGGCTGTAATGAGTCTTTTTCTCAATACTGAGGCGCTCGGCGTAACGCCCGAAGATATCGGCAGCGAAACGGGTACTTTTGCCGTGCCTGAATTCGGTACAAAATTCGTTCGCCAGATGCTTGTCGATACAAAACCCACATCAATGGGTGAGCTTGTCAGGATTTCAGGACTTTCTCACGGTACTGATGTTTGGACGAATAATGCGCAATTACTTGTCCAGAACGGAACCTGTACTCTCCGTAACGCAATTTGTTGCCGAGATGATATTATGATTTATCTCATAAACCGCGAGCTTCCGCCCGAAAGAGCTTTCAAAATTATGGAGCAGGTCCGTAAGGGTAAAAAGTTAAAGCCTGAAGATGAAGTGGAAATGCGCGAGCATAATGTTCCCGAGTGGTACATAGAATCCTGTAACAAAATTCAGTATATGTTCCCGCGTGCTCACGCGGCGGCGTATGTTACAATGTCGCTTCGTGTTGCATACTTCAAGGTTCATTATCCGATTGCGTTCTATCAGTCATACTACACTGTCCGTGCCGATACATTTGATTATGAAACGATGGCAACGGGAAGGGAAAATCTCCTTCGCAGGATGAACGATCTGCGCGCTTTGGAAAACCCGTCAGCGCGTGATAAGGCGACACTTACGATTATGGAGGTTGTAAACGAGATGTACGCGCGCGGAATCGAGTTTATGCCGATTGATATCTATTTGTCGCATCCCACAAAATATCTTAATATAAATGGAAAGATTCTCCCCGCGCTCAATAGTATTGCAGGCATGGGCGACCGTGCGGCACAGTCTATTGCCGATGCGCGTGAAAATGGAAAATTCTTTTCAATTGACGATTTCAAGCAGAGAACGAGCGTCAGCGAAACGCATATCGAGCTTTTGAAGAGCTTTGGCTGCTTTAAAGGAATTCCGCAGAGCGCACAGGTAAGTATGTTTGAAATGATGTAACAAAAAAATGCCCCCTTTCGTACAATGGTATTGAGAGGGGGCATAATTTTTGAAGAAAAGATATTGCCGTCCGTGTGGGCTTTTCACCCTTGCGTACATAGCAGGGATTTTTACCGCACTGGTCCTTCCTGCGTGGCTTCTTGCGGTGATAGAAGGCGTCCTTATAATAGTTTTAGGCTGCACGATGATTCGTCTTTAATAAAGGAGGTATCTGAATGAAAGTAGTAGTAATGAAGCTTCCGAAATTTTTGCAGGGAATAACAAAAGCTATATTCAGAATAAAATAAGACGGGATATCCCGTCTTATTTTATTTTGAAATTTACCGATAAAATTTACAGGAAAGTGTTGAAAAAAGACAAAAAAAGTGATATTATATATGTAATAATACCCACACTCTACAAAGGGGATGAAATTTATGAAAAAAAGACTTATTTCTATGGCTTCTCTTATGGTGCTTGTAACAATTCTTTGCTCTTGCGGCGGGGAAAATGCTCTTACTGTCAAGGAAAAGCATATCCGTATGAAAAAGGATGAAAGCTATACTATAAAGGTAAGCCAGACCAAGGAAGAAGAACTTACATGGTCAAGTGGCGACGAATCTATAGCTGTTGTTTCTCCTGAAGGCACTGTTTCAGCTGTCGGCAGCGGCATCACAACAGTTACTGCGCGCGGGGAAAGGGCATATGTTCATGTAGGCGTAATTGTGGAAGGAAACGGCGACTATATTGACAAGGACGGAAACCTTGTCCGACTCCGTAATCAGCCTTCAGATATTACAGAAATTGTTGTTGGCGTGCGTGGAGGCGGAAAGAGTGATGTAACACTTAAAGTGGGCGATACACACCAGCTTGTTGCATATAAAACACCCTCTGACTCGAAGGATCCTATCGAGTGGGAAGTGGACAAAAAAGAGGTTGTCCGTGTCGATAAAGACGGAAAAATCCAGGTAATCGGCAAGGGTATCGCAATCGTTTCAGCATATGCACCAAACAATGTAAAGGGCGAAATTATCCTGCGTTGTAAATGATGATTTTGTGGCGTAAACACCACTATATATAGTGACGGAATAACTCAAAAAAACTAAAACAAAAATATTACAAAATTATTTCGTCAAAACTTACAAAAATGCATAGCAACATTTGGACAAAAATAAAATAACAAATTTAACAAAAACACTTGAATTTATTCTCCGTTTGGAGTATAATTCTAAATGTATAATTGATGTTGGGGTAATTTCACCCTCTCATACATAATTTTTGCAATTTAATTTAATTTTAATTTATATTTTTTATGAGGAGGAAAACAAAATGAAAAAGTTCATGAAAGCAATCGCTTTCGTAACAGTAATGTGCCTTGCTCTTTCAACAGTTGCTTTCGCAGCTAATGAAGACGTTGCAGTAGACTTCGAAGCAAAGACACTTGAAATTACTGTTAAGGGTGCTCAGAAGGGCGAACAGGTAGCAATCATCGTTACAAACGATGGCGCTGGTGTTACAGAAGAAAATATTCTTTTCGTTGACCAGAAGGCTGCAGGTGCAGAAACAGCAGTATTCAACGCTAATGTTTCAGAAGCATCAGGCGAAACAGTTGACATCTACGCAGGTTACGCTTCAGTTGGTGAAGCAGTTCTCGTAGCTGCAGATGTTAGCATCGTTAAGGAAGAGGAAGAAGAACCTGCAATCACAATCACACTTGCTGATGTAGAAATCGTTAACGACATCAAAGTAGTTGAGATTGATGACAAGGGTTCAACAAGCAACGCTTGGGATGGTACAACAGGTTCTGTTGTTAAGTTCACAATCAACGTAGCAAACGGTGCTGAAACAGATGCTATCGCAGGCATGGCTTGGGTATTCGAAGTAAAGAACAATGAAACACAGGCTACAGCTACAAAGTATGCTGCAGCAGATGCAAAAATCGTTGCTGCTATCAACAGCGGTATTCTTTCAGGTAATGTAGAAATCGCAGCAGCAGTTAACAGCACTGGTTACACAATCACAGCTGCAAAGGCGCTTCTTAGCGTAAACGGCAACGAAGTAGAACTCGTTAAAGAATAATTTTCAGGAGGTAATTAATGATGAAAAAGTATAACACACCCGAAATCGTTACATTAGCTCTTGACATGGTTGATGTAATCGAAACAAGCGCTCCTCAGGAAGTTGCTGCAAAGTATGCACAGGTTAACTTCCAGAATGCAAGCGTTCAGACAATTGCAGAATCTATCGACGAGATGGATAACCAGTGGTCTTGGTAATCGGTTAGATTTAAAAGAGCTAATAAAAGGTACAGAGATTTCCTCTGTACCTTTTTTCTTTCCCTAAAAAAGACTTATCTTTAATTAAAAAAACACTTGCAATAATCCCTGAAATATAGTATAATTTAATATATATGTAGAAGGTGGAAAAGTGCCGTCAATAGATATGTGAAATTCAGTAAATAAAATTTTAAAATATATAAGGGGAGGAAAAAAATGAAAAAGTTTATTAAAACAATCGCACTTACAACCGTTATGTGCCTCATTCTTTCCACAGTTGCTTTTGCGGCAGGTTCAGTTACCGCAGACACTACAACAAAGAAAGTTGAAATCACTGTTAAGGATGTTAAGCAGGGCGAACAGGTAGCAATCATCCTCACAACAGATGCTGCTACTGAATTTACTACCGATACAATCCTTTTCATCGATCAGAAGGTTGCAACAGCCGATTCAGTTGTGTTTGAGGCAGAGGTTACAGATACTTCAGTAAACGCTATCGATGTTTTCGCAGGATATGCTTCTAATGAATCCAGCGAAGCGGTACAGGTTGGTAACGACATTCCGATCACTGCAGAAACAAAACTTGAACTTATCGATGCTTTGGTTGTAGACGATATCACAAAAGCAGATGGCTACAACGAAGATGAAATGGCGAAGGTTAACGAAGGAACAAAGGGTTCAGTTGTATGGATGCAGTTCAACGCAACAAATGTTGCTGCAGGCGACCTTACAAAGATGTACTGGGCTTTCCATGTTACTGATCTTGAAACAAACCAGCAGGATACAAAGTATGCTATAGGCGATATTTCAGGTCTTGGCCTTGGTAGTGTTCTTAGTGGTGATGTTCAGATTGCTGCTGCATTCGACAGTACAGGCTATAGAGTTGATTCAGCAAACGCTATCTTCCAGCTCAAGGGCGAAGATGTTCACACAGCACAGGGCGACAAGCTTACTGAAATTAAGGGCGATAAAGTAGAAAAATAATTCAGGAGGTAATTGATAATGAGAAAGTATAACACACCCGAAATCGTTACATTAGCTCTTGATATAGTTGATGTAATCGAAACAAGCGCTCCTCAGGAAGTTGCTGCAAAGTATGCACAGGTTAACTTCCAGCATGCAAGCGTTCAGACAATTGCAGAATCTATCGACGAGATGGATAACCAGTGGTCTTGGTAATCGATTAGATTTCAAAGAACTGATAAAAGGTATGGAGATATATTCTCCATACCTTTTTCTTTTTCGGCTGACGATTTCAGCGCAGAGCGTTTGTCAAAATAAGTTGTCATTTGTATTGTTGTGAATAGGGAAGAAAAATGTCGGTAGAAATCCGTTGGATTTCTCTTTTTGAATCGACAAACTATTATCAACCTTCGTCTACGGAGTACCTCGTACACCTTGTAGACTCAGCTTGATAATTCTGCATCTAAACTTATCAGCCTATTTCGGCTGACGATTTCAGCGCAGGCTATATTGTGCAAAGGAGGGTGGCACACGAAGTGTGACGGGAGGATTGTCAAAAATCTTTCTTTTCAAGAAAACCTATCAGTCTTACTAAAGCTAATCTATAATAAAAATAAGGAAGTCCCGTTAAACAGGACTCCCTTATAAAATTAACTTAATGATTTGTATAATCAAATCAGACTAAAACGCGAAATGGGTGAAGCGGAACACTTCTTATTCATAAATGGGGAACTTTTCGCAAAGCTCGATAACTTCTTTTGTAATTTGCTCTTTGCTATTTTCAAAATCGGTTGCAACAAGCTTCATCCACTTTGCAATCTTTTTCATTTCTTCTTCCTTGAAACCGCGTGATGTAACGGCAGGAGCGCCAACACGGATACCGCTTGTAACAAACGGGCTCTGCTTGTCGTTGGGGATTGCATTCTTGTTAACTGTGATATGAACCTCGTCAAGACGGTGTTCCATTTCCTTACCTGTAAGATCAAAGGGGCAAAGGTCAATAAGCATCAAATGGTTGTCAGTATCGTCGGACACAACATTGAAGCCTTCTTCCTTAAGCGCCTCGCAAAGAACCTTTGCGTTCTTTACAATTTGCTTCTGATATTCCTTGAATTCGTCTGTAAGAGCTTCACCGAAAGCAACAGCCTTCGCAGCGATGATATGCATCAAAGGACCACCCTGTGTTCCGGGGAATACAGCCTTATCAATCTGCTTTGCAAGTTCTTCCTTGCAAAGGATAAGACCGCCACGAGGACCGCGGAGTGTCTTGTGAGTAGTTGTTGTAACTACATCGGCGTAGGGAACAGGGCTGGGATGAAGACCTGCAGCAACAAGACCTGCAATGTGTGCCATATCCACCATAAGATATGCGCCAACTTCATCAGCAACTGCGCGGAATTTAGCAAAATCAATTGTTCTTGAATATGCACTTGCGCCTGCTACGATAAGCTTGGGCTTGCATTCAAGAGCGATTTCTCTCATTTTGTCATAGTCAATAACGCCTGTTTCATCATCAACGCCGTAGGGTACGATGTTGAAATACTTACCGCTGATATTTACGGGAGAACCGTGTGAAAGGTGACCGCCGTGAGCAAGGTTCATACCCATAACTGTATCGCCTGGCTGTACGAGTGCAAAGAATACTGCAAGGTTAGCGTTAGCACCGCTGTGAGGCTGAACATTCGCGTGTTCCGCGCCGAAAAGCTTCTTTGCGCGTTCGATAGCGATTGTTTCAACTTCGTCCACATGGATACATCCGCCGTAGTAACGCTTTCCGCTGTAGCCTTCTGCATATTTATTTGTAAGCACTGTTCCTGCAGCGAGAAGCACTGCCTTGGAAACAATGTTTTCTGATGCTATAAGTTCGATGTTGTGCTGCTGACGGGAAAGCTCGCGGTTACATGCCGCATAAACTTCACTATCAAAAGAATTGAGTTCTTCAAAAAAGTTCATTTTATTTGCTCCTTTGGTAAAAATAAAAATTTTCCTTTATTGTATTATATACTAATTCACCCGCTTTTACAAGAGCAAAACAAAAAAAAATCGGTGGAATTTCCACCGAGTTTTCTACTTTTATTTAAGGGGATTATTAAGGGGATTCCCCTTAATAATAGATTCTGTTAAAATCGGGGGCGTGTACCTCGATTTTAACACCTTGAAAGGGCTACCGCGGTGAGCGGTGCGCGAGCGCAAGCCCTTTACTCGAAGCGAATGCTTTTATGAAATAAAACTTTTGCTTCGAAAGGATGGCAATGCCATCCGCCTTATTTCATCATTGAAGCAACTTCGTCTGCGAAGTTTTCTTCTTTCTTTTCAAGACCTTCGCCCTTTTCGAAACGAACGAAACCTACAAGCTTAACGCCCTTTGATTCAAGGTACTTGCCAACCTTCTGGTCGCTGTCCTTAACGAATTCCTGCTGAAGAAGGCAGTTCTGTTCGTAGAACTTGTTGATCTTACCGATCATCATCTTTTCGATGATTGCATCGGGCTTAGAAGCGTTCTTAGGATCTTCCTTGATCTGAACCATAAGGATACCCTTTTCCTTTTCGAGGTCTTCTGCAGGAACAGTTTCCTGAGTAAGGTAGAGGGGATTGATAGCTGCGATCTGCATTGCGGCATCTCTAGCTGCTTCGTTCTTTTCATCACTGTCGAGAGCGCCTTCAGCTTCTACGAGAACGCCGATTCTGCCGCCGCCGTGTGTGTATGAGCAAACATTACCTTCGATTCTAGCGAATCTTCTGAGGTTCATGTTTTCGCCAATCTTTGCGATAAGAGCTGTAAGAGCATCGCCAACATTGCCTTCAGCACCGTAGGGAAGAGCCTTAAGTGCATCAACATCAGCAGGATTTTCTGCTGCAACGATTTCTGCAACCTTACCAACGAAACTCTGGAATTCATCGTTCTTTGCAACGAAGTCTGTTTCAGAGTTAACTTCTACAAGTACGCCAACCTTCTTATCTTCTGTAACGAAAGCCTTAACGATACCTTCAGAAGCGATTCTGCTTGACTTCTTTGCTGCTGTAGCAAGTCCCTTTTCACGGAGGAAGTCAACAGCCTTATCCATATCGCCGTTTGTTTCTGAAAGAGCCTTTTTACAGTCCATCATACCGCAACCGGTTTTTTCTCTTAATTCTTTAACGTCCTGAGCTGTGAAATTCATATTAATAACATTCCTTTCGTAATATTATTCAAGTGTGATATCGATTTCTTCCTCTGCAGGAGCTTCAGCCTTACCTTCGCGGCCTTCAACGATAGCGTTAGCGATAGTTGAAACAACAAGCTTAACTGCACGGATAGC